>USOR01000034.1 GCA_900556425.1 uncultured Coriobacteriaceae bacterium | reverse complement strand
CAGTAGTCGTAGTTGATGAGTATTCCCTTGGTCATCTTCATTCCCTCCTTACGGCTTCATCGGCTCGAAGTCATCGCGCCAGCCGCCAAGCTGGGTGATCTGGACACCCGCCGGGGTGTCGCCTTCCTTGTACTTGTAGATGCGGCAACGCGTGCACTTGATGGGAGATCCGATTCCACCCGGTCCTGCCTGGAAATTACGCGTGAGGTTGTTCACGTTGTACTCGAAGCAGTGGTTGAGAGATGGAAGCGCTGCCTCTTCCTCGGGCTTCCACCAGCCATGCTCGGCAGAAACGCAATCATCCGGTACGCCGGGGAAGATCTTGACCATCTGACGGCAACGACCCTCGTCGTTCTCCATCCAAATCCAGTCGCCATCTTGCAAGTCATACTTGGCTGCGGTGTTCGGCGAGATCTTGACAAGCGGTTCCGGGTGGAATTCACGCATGGTCTGCGCCATTCGATGCTCCGTGTGGAAGAACTCGTAGGAACGGGCGCCGTTGATCATGTAGAAGGGCAGCTCCTCCATGATCTCGGGAGTGGTCTCCCACGTCTCCGGTGCGGGCGTGTAGACGGGATACGGCGGAATGCCCCACGCCGTGAAGATGCTCGGAACGAGCTCAATGCGTCCCGAAGGCGTGTTGAAGCCCGGCTGACCGTCGCCGCGCAGCAGCCCCTTTTCATGTTTGTTGTAAGTCGCGTTCCACTCGTCGTAGGCATGGCCATTGGCATCCTTGACGAGCTGGTCGAAGGTGTAGGGGCACTTCGTCGTGATGGTCGGTCCACCCTCCTCGGAAACCGAGGTATGACCCCAATCCTCATCCGTGGCGGCAGAGAAGTTAGCCTTCTTGACCTTTCCATCCTCACCAACGACCGCAAGGTCCGTAAGGAGATAGTCATTGATGAAGTCCTCGACGGTTTCCCAGCGCACAAAGAGCTCGGGATTGAGGCGCTTGCCGAGCCACAGGGCAATCTCCTCATCCGACTTTGCCTCATAGAAAGAGGTGACCTTTTTCATGGCACGAAGAGGAGTCCACCACGTACGCGCGGAATCACGCTCCACCGACATGGAGACGGGAAGGATGAGGTCGGCGATGGCCACCATGGTGGGAGTGATCATGGGGTCTGCATATACGATGAAGGGGATCTTCGAGATGTACTTGTAGGCTCGAGCGGCAGCACCCTCATGTCCTGCAAAGGCGTTGCAAGACTGGGCCCAGAACATCTTGATGGGATAGTCCTCCCCTGTCACGGGAATCTTGCCTGCCTCCAAGACAGATGCCATGGCATCGCAGTTGGACATGCCCACGAAGTCGAGGCCTTCATCCCCAACCATCCATTTGCGGAATTTCATGGCAAGCGCATCTTCATCCGCATACAGATCAACCGATGAATAACCTGCATTAATATCAAACGAGTTGTGTACGAGCACGTGAGTGCCGGGCTTTTCGATATTGCCGCATATGGCCATGAGATCGCAGACGGCCTCGGTCCAATGCATAGCCGAAGACGTACCCGCATCAAAGACAAGGCCCCACTGAATTGCGCCACGGCTGGCATTGGCATACATGCGAGCGGACCCGATGATATCTTCCACGGGCACGCCTGTGATCTTGGAGGCCCACTCTGGCGTAAACTGCTGGCAATGCTCCTTGAGCTCATCATAGTAGGCGCACCATTTGTCAACGAACTCGTGATCAATAAGATCCTCGTTCATGATGACATTGAGCCATGCGAGGGCAAGGCAGCAATCAGTGCCAGGATGAGGACGGAGCCAATACTCGGCTCGAGCTCCCCACCAGGTAAGAACTGGATCGATGGAGATAATCTTGGTGCCCGCCTGCACACAGACATTGAGCCAGTGGCCCAGATAACCGTCACCATTGGACTTAAGCGGTTCATTGCCCCAGACAACGAGAACTTCGGGGGGTTGCCACTCGGGATTCGCGTAACGGTCAGGCAGTGTCTCAGACGCGTCTACGATGGGATAGTCACCGAGCGGACCGGCAGCACCACAGACGCGCGGCATATAGCACCACCAGCCGGAGAAGTAGATGCCTCCGACATTTGCCGTGCGGAAGCAGGCGCCGGCAATGAAGGGAACCTGCCAATTGATGTTACGGCCAGTACCGTGGCCCACAAGAATGGACTTGCGGCCCAGGCCCTTGTCGTCGATTTCCTCTTTGATATAGGTCTCGATCATGTCGAGAGCCTCATCCCAGGAAATGCGCTCCCACTTGTTTTCGCCACGCTCGCCAGCGCGCTTCATGGGGTACTTCAGGCGCTGGTTGCTTTCGACCATCTCGACCATGTCGAGACAGCGCATGCAGAGCTTTCCGTTTGCGTAAGGGTCAAGCGGATCTCCCTCAATACGGGCAAGCTTTCCATCTTTCGTGTACAGCAAAACACCGCATGAATCGTGACATCCCGGAGCAGAATAGTTGTAGGTACGGGTAACGGTATAACCGTCTTCCTCCCACTGCCACTCGCCCTCGTGGTACGCCTTGCGGTCGATGCTATCCAAGAACCCTTGATAATCAACCATAAGCCTTCCTCCTTCTCTCTTGACGCACTAGGCGTTTCAATGGAGGAAGCTTATGAGGGGTCTTTAGCCCCTGTCATCAACGTGATTTTGGGGTTCTTGTGCATACCTAATTATTGATGATTTCGCATTTTTCTCATGGGTGCTTCGATTTGTAATACCGATTAGGGAATTCATGCTGTAAGACCAATGGGATAAGAGCGATGAAAGTGCCTGGTAGTTTACGGTGGAATCGGCGAATGTCGGCCTTGTGCATAATCGCTCGACATTCAATCCTCTCCGTAGAGCTTGGTCTCTTCAATTAGATCAAGGAGCTCCTGGCGTGAATGAACTCCGAGCTTTCGGTATATATTGCGGATATGGGTTTGAACCGTCGAGAGGGATATAACCAGCGCACTCTCGATGTACTTTGCGTTTCGGCCCTGAGCCATGAGAAAAAGCACTTCCTGTTGACGGTCGGAGAGTTTGTACCGCTCGCCAACCGCCTGGCACCGCTGCTTCCAGATCATGCGGGCATCTTTCTCCGCCATCCCCTGGTCCCGCTCCATCCCCGCCTCGGGAAATCGGGGCTTATGAGAGATGAGGGACAGCATGCAAATTGCAACAGCGATGGTAAGCACCAGAAACGAGGCGTATCTCGCGGATAACCCTTGCACAGCGAATCCGCAGGCCAGGCCCAAGACAAAGCCAGCATAGTCTATGCATCGTGCCTTTCCGTAAGTTCGTAGTGGGGCCAGATCACAGATGCGCACATGCTCGACCAAGGCCACCAACCCAAAGGCAAGGTAGATGGAAAACACAACCGTGATAATGCAGAGAGCGATAAGCTTGGCTACATCTCCGAACGCAAGCATGAACATGAACGCAAACACGAGCAAGGGCGGCATGAGCGGCGCAAGGCTTCGCTCCGTTATAACGCGATCCGCCATCGTGTCTAGCACAAGCAAGGCTGTGGCCAGTATTCCACCAATGAAACAGGGAACTATGGCATCCGTGATGGTAGTCATACCCACGACAAAGCCGAACTCGAAAAACGTGGATCCTAGCATGATCGCCGAAGAAGTCTGAATCTTAGAACGCTTGTCCGAATCCCGATTCTTTACTACTCCTGTAAAGGTCTTCGGCCTCATGCGCGCAAGAACACAAATGCACCCGAAAGAAACCAGAGCAAAGAGCGCAATGGCCACCTGACATGCAAAAGCCTCCATAAACCACATGCCAAGGCAAAGGCATACGCCAACCAATGTTCCGAGGGTAATAAAAAGCATAAGTCCGCTACCCCGAATATGGCATAGCTGCATGAACCACAGGGCTCCGAGGGCCGCTACGCCCAATGCCGCAAGAGCCAAGGACACGATTGCCTGCCACTCAAGACCCGCAACCATAAATGCGGGAATCCCTATAAATCCGACAGCCCCTACAGCAGCACAGGCAAAAAGTGGAATCGAACGACGCTGTGCCACAATCTGCGAAGTCCCATACACAACCGCCGCCGTCCCTAGCAATACCAAGCCGCAAAGGATTCGTACGCACATGACATACGTGCTTGCAAAAGCCAGGGAGGGCAAAAGCACGAACAGGCCGATAAATATGACGACAAAGCTCGCAAAGCCGATGAAACACACGACAAGATCTATACCAAGCTTCGTCGATGCTGAATCCCGCCTATCTGCGCCACCAGAACCCATTCGACGTCCCCTCCATCAGCTCCGACACCCCAAGCGCACGCTCAATGCATAACACGAGGACACCCCTGCTTTATCAGTCCCCTGCTCCCACTTTGCCGGATTCAACCCCCTCAACTAAATCGATAAGATCTTGTTGAGAATGCTGGCCGGTTTTCTTGTAAATCGCATATACATGCGCTTTCACCGTATGGGGCGAAATGACGAGCTCATCACGAATGTAAGCGGTGTTACGTCCCTTTGCGAGCAGATAGAGCACTTCACGCTGCCGCTCTGTCAAGCCATATTCCTCCGCTACAGCATTGCATCGATTTATATAGTGCTGCCTGCCATCCATGATGCTGGCAATGTCTTGTCGCGTGAGAATCTGCCCATCGGTTTCCTCTTGAAGCACTTCGTCTTCCTCGCCTGGATAGTGGCTCCGGGAGGAAAGCAAAGAGAAGACGACGATCAGAAGAACAACGATGATGACTATCCATATCTGACGAGTCATCTCTCCAAATAGCTGGGTGTATAAGGAGGCATATCCAACAACGAGTCCCAGGCAAAGGCCGCCCGTTGAACAGAGACGTGTCCGCGTGTATATGCGCAGGGTCGAGAGCTGGCATGTCACAATATGCTCGCAGGTAGCGCTGCCGGCCAGAGTATAGGGAATAAGCGAAAAACAGAAAGCGGCAATGGCAGGTATAAAGGCCCATGGCTCAGGGATAAACAAAAAGACGAGTATGCAAGTTGCAAGGACAGGGAGAAAGAATTTGCGAACCAGGGTTTCTCGAAGCACGAGCCCGTGAAATGTGTCAAATAACACCATAGCGCTTACAACAAATGATATGCCACCTATGAGAAGCGGCATCCAGCCATGGTAGGCTCCAGCCATGATGAGCCACGCAAGGGAAAAACCCTGAACTAGAGATGCCATTATGGTGAGTAGCGATGAGCTCCAGGTTATCTTGCACCTTTTATCGCTTTCCCTCACATCATAAGAAGGGGGCATATTTGCTGACACAAAGCGCCGCCAAAGAAACAGATATATGCATGGCGAGACAACCGCGCAAGCAAGAAGCAAAAACGGAGCATACCTCGCATCGGCCATCATGATGCAGAACGTCCAGAGCAGCGCCAGAGCAAAAAACGTCGCAAGTGATGAGCGAACCTTGTTCTTGAACTGGGTGCAAAGGAACTCGATCCATAGTGTCATGCTCAACGAAACAAAGGTTCCTGCGCAAGCCGCGCGAAAAACGGCAAAAACAAAAGCCGCCGCTTCGCCCGATGGTGCAAGGGGGAGCGAGCCTATCACGCCGCAAACAAGAGCCGTTGTCATCAGAGCGATTCGATGCTCTTGAAACTTACCCGCCGCGCGCCCGAGAATAAAAGAGGAGATAAAAAGCCAGAGCGCAAAGTTAGCGATTTGAAGTATGGGGGAGAAGCCAATTCCAGTATCGGCCAAAAAGGTGGGCTGCAGCAGAAGCGAAAAATACCATGCAAGAGAGATTGAAGCACCGACTATGCCAATGATGAGCGAAGGATTGACATAAAGCCATTCACTCGCGTCATCTTCTTGTGCCGGTTCCCTGCGTCCAAAGAAACGCTTGCAGCTATCAGAAAGAGTACTCCCCATAACGCTCATCTGTCACGGGTAAAAGCAGCCACTATAATAGCTGCACTACCTCATGACACCCCCCTCTCCGCTCCCTCAAAAGCTTTGGTGAACAACCGCGAGCTTATGCGCGCAAAGAGTCATCAACTTTTATGCGTTGCACGCTTGCGTGGTTTGGAGGTCCCCTCCCCCATGCGCCTCTGCAGTCGGCATCTTGGGTGCCCCCGCATCAGAAGAACGACCTGGAGGGGCCGGAAATGCAAACCCGCACTGAACGCAAGCGGCAACTCCCGGCTCATTCACATACCCACAGCGGCCACACATGCCAGGCTGAGGCATACGACCACACTTATTACAGTGTGAACAGGGATAACACATGACAGGTCCGCCCCCACTCGTTCCCTCATACCCCATGTCGCATCATATACAACAAAGTGACTATAAAATTTCACGCCTGCCACCGACAATCCCTAATGATGCCTATTTTTTAGGTATTGGTGTCTAAGGCTATTGGTATTAGATATGGCCTTTTACCCGGTCAAGGAATACTGCGCAGGGTTATGGCCTCAGAATGCATCGCTCTAACCGGCACATGCGTAGGATGGTTCTTAGGAACAGGCCGATACCGTCGGTAAGGAACTCTCGACTGCGCAGTCCTCGGCGCCTGCGCCCGAAGCGACGACTGATGGAAGGTGGGGGGTCTGGAAGTCGAGGGTCGAGGGTCGATAATCGAGGGTCTGTCCCCATCTTCCCATGCGCGAATGCCCGTCCGCTGCGCGGGGACGGCCCCGAGGGCCTGTCCCCGCCATTCCCGTGAGGGTCTGTCCCCTTGTTGCCACCTGTGGCGTTGCGGAAGGGTCTGTCCCCTTTTTGCCACCTGCGGTGATTCGAAGGGGTCTGTCCCCTTTTTGTCAGAGTTCTACCGCCGCGTCGAAGGCGCTCATGTTCGCCGAGAAGATGTTGCCCGTCTTGCGCGCATCGCCCACGACCGTGACCTGCGGCATCATCTCCACGAACTGCTGCACAAACTTCTTGCTCGGACGTAAGCCGCATGCCATGACAACCGTATCGGCGGGAATCTCGAAATCCTCGCCACCACGTGTGTACACGACGGACCCCTCGCGAATCTCCTTCACCATGGCCTCGTCAACGAGCTGCACGCCATAGCGATCACGCAGCTCGATGAGGCCGCTGCGCAGCTCGTTCATGACCTCGCGCCAGAGCTTGTCCTCGGGCAGCGCATCGATGGCCGTGACCTCATGGCCTTCGTAGGCGAGCTGGATACCGCATTCGAGCGCGGAAAAGCCGCCACCCACGATGACGACGCGCTTGCCAATAGGTGCCAGACCCAGGTCGGCCTCGGTCACCGTGATGACGTTGTCTCCGTTGGCGCCGGGAATCGGCGGGCAGATGTGCTCGCCGCCAATGGCGACGATGACCTCGTCAGGATTCTCCGCCATGACGAGCTCCGGCGTCGCTTCCACACCCAGCCGGATGTCCGCGCCGCTCTCGAGCGTTGCGCGCTTGTCCCAGGCGAGATAGCGCTTGTGGTACGGCTCCTTGCAGAAGAGGACCGACGCTTCCTTGAGGCGGCCTCCCAGTTCTTCATCGCGCTCGAAGAGCACGACGTCGTGGCCGCGTTTGACGGCGGTTTGCGTCGCCATCATGCCAGCCGGACCACCACCGATGACGACCACTTTCTTTTTGGTAAGTGCCGGCCGTATCTCGCGATAGTAAAGCTCGCGGCCAAGCTGCGGATTGACCGAGCAGCGCACGCCACCGCCCACGGCAGGCCGCGAGGCGCACTCAATGCAGCGCAGGCACGGGCGGATAGTGTCCTCCTCGCCACGATACGCCTTGTTCACCAAGTCCATATCGGCAAGGATATTGCGCGCGAAGGCGACGATGTCGGCCTTGCCCTCGGCAAGAATCTGCTCGGCGGTCTCGATGTTGGGGATGTTACCGACGCAGGTAACCGGGATGTCGAGCTGCTCGTGAACGATGGCCGTGCGCGGGATGTTGAGGCACAGCTCCTGCGGATAACCCGGCATCATGTATTTGACGTAGACCGGGTCGAAAATCCAGCCGCCCGAGAGATTCGCATCATCGATATAGGGCTCGGCCGCCTTAAGGAAGGTGATGACATCCTCGAGCGTCGTGCCGCCTTCGACGTATTCGTTCTGGCTGATGCGGAAATCGATGGCCATGTTCTCGCCCACGGCCTCACGCACAGCCTTCACGAGCCTGAGCGGGAAGCGCATGCGGTTCTCGAAGGATCCGCCGTACTCGTCGGTGCGCTGATTGGTGAGCGGCGAGAAGAACGCACTCACGAAGTTGCCATGCGCACCGTGGATGAGCACCATGTCGAAACCCGCATCGCGCAGACGCACGGCCGCCTTGCAGAAGAGGTCGATGACCTCGTCCATCTGCTCCTCGGTAACTTCCTCGAACAGCTCGGGGTCCATGTCGGGCGTGAGCCACGGCACCCACGCCTTGCGTCCGGCGAGCGCGTTGGGTTGCGCGATGCGCCCCGCATGCAGAATCTCGCACGAAATCGCTGCGCCATAGCGATGCACCTCCTCGACAAGGCGATGCAACCCGGGGATGTCCTCGTCCTTGCAAACGGAGAGGCTACCGAAGAAGTCGCGTGCCCTGCCCTGGTCAACGGGAGAGGCGCCGATTGTGACCATGCCGA
>USOR01000033.1 GCA_900556425.1 uncultured Coriobacteriaceae bacterium | reverse complement strand
CCCGCCGATGCCCAGCACGTGCGTGGTCAAGTCGACACTCGGGACATCCTCGCTGATGAGTTCTTCGAGGTACGAATCGGAGATGTACATGGGCGCTCCTAGTCTGCGACGATAGATGCCGCACATACTACCACTCCCCCTCTCCCCCATCGCGTGTCCTTTCGGAATGCGCACCATGCCGTTTCAATCACCGTGTCCATATGGCACAATGCCAGCAATCATCCCGAAAGGACCCGCATGGACTTCGCCATACTCTACGGTATCCAGGACTTGCTCGGCTGCCCGTTTCTCGATGCGCTCATGCCCGTCGTCACCGCGTGTGGCGATCACGGCCTGATTTGGATCATAGCAGGCATCTTGTTGCTTATCTTTCCCAAGACACGCCGTTGGGGCGTCACGTTACTCGTGACCCTTGCCATCACCTGGGCCATCTGCGAGTTTGGCGCCAAGAACCTCGTCGCCCGTCCCCGCCCCTTCATCGTCGATTCCAGCTATATGCTCCTCATCGCGGCTCCGGCCAGCTTCTCGTTTCCCTCGGGCCACGCGCTCTCCTCGTTCCTCGCCGCCACCGTGATCACGCGCGCGCCCGTCGCCCGTGGTTGGAAGATTGCCGCCTGGGTCATGGCCGTTGCCATCGCGTTCTCGCGTCTCTACCTCTTCGTGCACTTCCCCACCGACGTGCTTGCCGGCGCGATCATCGGTACTCTCGCGGGTCTACTCGGCGTCTATTTCAGCAACCGCATCGCCTCGAACAAGAGTCAGCGTGCCAGGCACACTGACTCATAAGCCTGCCATATCCCGTCAATTGACTCATTTTTGAGACAGCGTGCCAGGCACGTTTGTCCGAAACCCCATTTACCGACGACCATTTTGGGGCGTAGAATAGACTGAACCTATGTGCAAAGGAGATGAGATGCCCGCAGAGCAGCGGAAAGGTGGAAAGTACGTCCCGCCCCGGCCCGAGATGACGGCCGCCGAGCGCTACGCCTACAAGTCGCTGCCCGAGTCCCTCCGTCGCCGCAAGGAGAGCGTGGACGATACCGTCGTACGCATCCTCGAGTTCCTTGACCTCGTCAAGGAGGTCGGTGACGAGATCTCCGTCATCGGAAACAAGCCCTACGCGCCCGAAGGTTCGGGTACGTATGACCCCGAGCACGTCACCGAGCGCGAGGAGCTGCTTGGCCGCCAATTTGCCGGCGAGCTCACGGCGCTCCAGGTCTTCGACCAGGTCAAACACGAGAACATCCGCCGTGAAGTCGGCCTGCTCGGCAAGGACTTCGTGAAGAAGGTCACTGCCCTCCAGCAGCTCATGGAGTCGTTCTGGGCACGCTTCACGAGCACAATGACGCCCTTCACGCGCTCCAAGGCCGCTCAGCTCGACAAGTTCGAGACCGAGCTGCGCCAGCGCCTCACCGATATCAACTACCTCACGCGCCAGCATGCGGAGCTCATGGCAGCCGCTCAGGACGCCAAGGCGGGCGATCAGGAGGAGACGAACGACGAAATCATCGCCGAGTACCAGGACGACGTCATGTCCTACGTCAAGGAATACGACGCGCTGCGCGAGGAATACGGCACGCTCGGTCGCCTGGCGTTTCGCCGTCGCCGCGAGATACTCGACAAGCTCGCAACGCGCGCCGACGCGATCAAGGCGATCAACAAGCGCTACGAGCAGTACGATTTCATCGACTTCATCGCCTTCGAGCTTCCCGAAGACGAAGAGTAGCCACCGTGACAAGCGGCTTTTTACCCATGACCCGCGCCGATATGCGCGAGCGCGGTTGGGATGAGCTTGACTTCGTCTACGTGAGCGGCGACGCCTATGTCGACCATCCTTCCTTCGGGGCCGCAATCATCACCCGTCTGCTCGAATCCCACGGCTATCGCGTCGGCGTTATCGCCCAGCCCGATTGGCGCGATCCATCCTCCGTTACCATTCTGGGTGAGCCGCGGCTGGGCTTCCTCGTCTCGGCGGGCAACATGGACTCGATGGTCAACCACTACACAGTCGCCAAGAAGCGTCGCCATTCGGATGCATACTCACCTGGAGGCACGGCTGGCCTGCGCCCCGATCGCGCCTGCGTCGTCTACGGCAATCTCATTCGCCGCACGTATAAGAAGACGCCCGTCATCCTCGGCGGTATCGAGGCGAGTCTGCGTCGTCTCGCGCATTACGATTACTGGTCGGATAGCCTCAAGCGCTCCATCCTGCTCGATTCGGGGGCCGATCTCATCTCGTACGGCATGGGCGAGCGGTCCATTATCGAGATAGCAGATGCCCTGGCCAGCGGCCTCTCGGTACATGACCTGAGTTTCATTGACGGTACCGTCTACAAAGTGCGCTCGCTCGATCACCTTCCCGACGATGCCATCGTTTTGCCAAGCTTCGAGGAGATGCAGCAGGACCCGAGCAAATATGCAACGAGTTTCGCGACGCAGTACGAAAACCTCGATCCCTTCTCCGCGCACATTCTTGCCGAGGAATACCCGCACAATGTTTTCGTCGTGCAGAACCCACCGTCAAAGCCGCTCTCCATGCCCGAGATGGATGCCATCTACGCGCTGCCCTATGCCCGTGAAGTGCATCCCTCGTACACGACAGGCGTCCCTGCCCTTGCCGAAGTGCGCTTCTCGATCACGAGCAATCGCGGCTGTCTCGGCGATTGCTCCTTCTGCTCGCTCAACTTCCACCAAGGCCGCATTATCCAAGCCCGGAGCCATGAGTCCATCCTCGACGAGGCACGACTCATGACCGAAGACCCCGCCTTCAAGGGCTACATTCACGACGTCGGCGGCCCCACGGCAAACTTCCGCATACCCGCCTGCGACAAGCAACTCAAAACCGGTGCCTGCGTGGGCAAGCGCTGCCTGTCACCAAAGCCATGCAAGAACCTGCGCGTCACGCATGAGGATTATCTCGCCCTGCTGCGCAAGCTTCGCGCCTTACCCAATGTCAAGAAGGTCTTTATACGCAGCGGGTTGCGCTTCGACTACATGATGCTCGATGATGACCCGAGCTTCCTGCGCGAGCTCGTGGAGCACCATGTGAGCGGCCAGCTTCGCGTCGCACCCGAACATGCATCGGATGCGGTGCTCATGACCATGGGCAAACCGCCCATCAGCGTTTTCAAGCGCTTCGCCGCCGCGTTCAAGCGGGCAACCAAGAAAGCCGGACTCAAACAGTATCTGGTTGCCTATCTTATGTCATCGCACCCCGGTGCAACGCTCGCCGATGCCGTCGAGCTTGCCGAATTCGTGCGCGACATGGGCTACAACCCCGAGCAGGTCCAGGATTTCTATCCCACGCCCTCGACGATTTCGACCTGCATGTACTACACGGGACTTGACCCGCGCACGATGGAGCCTATCTACGTGGCAAAAACGCCGCACGAAAAGGCCATGCAACGCGCGCTCATCCAGTACCGCAACCCCAAGAATCGCAAGCTTGTGAAAGAAGCGCTTCTCAAGGCCGGGCGCAGCGACCTCATCGGCTCCGGGCCCAAATGCCTCATTCGCAAATGAGACCAGCGAAGGCCACCCTACAAATGCGTACCCTTAGCCTGGTAGTTGGCCAGATATGCCGCAAACTCCGGGCTCGTGTCCGAATTGCCCGTGCGCCAGCCCTTGTGGTCGATGATGCGGCTCTCGAAGCCATAGTAGCCATCGATGTAGGCGATGAGCGCATCCACGGCCTCGAGCTGCGCCTCGGGGTAATCCTGTCCGCCCACATGCGCCATCTCGATGCCAACCGAATACGAGTTCATCCCGTAATCGGCCATATCGCCACCAATGGGGACCGTCCCCACCTTATCGTCGCGCGACTCGTCCATAACGCCGTAGAGCTCGTTGTGACCGGTATCGCCGAAGCCGGCATGATGCGCGATGCGGTCAAGCGGCACGCACTGCACGATGCTGCCGTCTCGGTTGACGATGAAGTGCGCCGCCACGCCCGTGCCCGCCTGGTCCCAGTATTCGACGATGCTCGCGGCATCGGCCTCGCTTTCGGTGTCATGCAAGACGACATAGCGTTGAAACTCCCGCCCCTTCTCGCCGTGATCGAACGCAGGGCGCATGTCCTCCATGATATCCAGGCGTTCGAGCTGCGCCTCGACGACGTCGGCTGCCTGCGCCGCCTTGTTGCCGGTCATCGCCGGTGCGGTACCCGTTGCCGATGACACGGTGGACGTCTCGGCTCCCGACGTGCAGCCCGCAAGCGCACAAGCGCCCACGAGCACGGCGATGGCCATATATGCGATGCGTTTTTTCATGGCGCTATTCTGCCACAATCACGGCCGCTTCTCGTTGTACACTTACAGGTTACGATTTACTCCCACACGAAAGGACCCGTTGTGGCCACAGTCAACGAGAACTATCAGAAACTCCCCGGCAGTTACCTCTTCAGCGAGATTGCCCATCGTACGGCCGACTTCTCCGCGGCCCATCCGGACATCAAGCTCATCAAGATGGGCATCGGCGACGTGACGCGTCCGCTCGCTCCTGCCGTTGTCGAGGCCATGCACGCCGCCGTTGACGACCTCGCCCATGTGGACACTTTCCACGGCTACGGCCCCGAACAAGGCTACGATTTCCTGCGCGAGGCCATCGTCGAGCACGACTTCGCGGCCCGCGGCGTGGACATTGCCGTCGACGAGGTCTTCGTCTCCGACGGTGCCAAGAGCGACTGCGGCAACATCGGTGACATCTTCGCCATCGACAATCGCGTTGCCGTATGCGACCCGGTCTACCCCGTCTACGTCGACACCAACGCTATGGCCGGCCGCGCAGGCTTCTATGACGAGACGACGGAGGGCTGGACCGACATCGTCTACATGCCCACGACCGCGGAGAACGACTTCTGCCCAGCGCTGCCCGAAACCCCGGTCGACCTCATCTACCTGTGCTCCCCCAATAACCCCACGGGCACCGTACTCAGCTACGACCAACTCAAGGCCTGGGTCGATTACGCCAACGAGCATGACTCCGTCATCCTCTTCGATGCTGCCTACGAGCGCTTCATCGTCGAGGAAGGCGTGCCGCACTCCATTTTCGAGGTCGAGGGCGCCAAGACCTGCGCCATCGAGTTCCGCTCGTTCTCCAAAACAGCCGGTTTCACGGGCGCACGCTGCGGCTACACCGTGGTGCCGAAGGCGCTCGAGCGCGATGGCCAGAGCCTCAACGCCATGTGGAACCGCCGCCAGACGACCAAGTTCAACGGCGCGAGCTACGTCATCCAGAAAGGCGCGGCTGCCATCTACACGCCCGAGGGCAAGCAACAGGTCATGCAAACGATTGCCTATTATCAGCAAAACGCCCGCGTCATCAAGAACGCACTCGAAGCCTGCGGATACGAAGTGTACGGTGCTGTGAACAGCCCGTATGTGTGGTGTCGCACCCCTGGAGGCATCAGCTCGTGGGAGTTCTTCGATATCCTGCTCGAGCGTTGCGGCGTCATCACCACGCCAGGCGCGGGCTTCGGACCGGCTGGTGAGGGCTACATCCGCTTCACCGCCTTCGGCGATGCCGAGGCCACCAAGGAAGCCATGCGCCGCATCGAGGACCTCTCCTTCTGAGACAACGTGCCTGGCACGCTGTCTCATATCTTAGCCAGAGGAGGAAGTTATGGGACAGATTGGACAAACGAAAGTGTCTCATTATCAGGGAAGACGAGGAGAATCATGGAAGCTTACAAGCAGGAGTTCATCGACTTCATGGTCGATTCCGATGTGCTCAAGTTCGGGGAGTTCACGCTCAAGAGCGGGCGTAAGTCCCCGTTCTTCATGAACGCGGGCGCCTACGTAACAGGCAATCAATTGCATAAACTTGGTCTCTACTACGCACAGGCCATCCACGACGCCTTCGGCCTGGACTTCGACATCGTCTTCGGCCCCGCCTACAAGGGTATTCCGCTCTCGGTCGTGACCTGCATCGGTCTGCAGGAGCTCTACGGCAAGGAAGCGCGTTACTGCTCCAACCGCAAGGAGGCCAAGGATCACGGCGATGCGGGAATCCTGCTCGGTGCCGAGTTGCACGACGGCGATCGCGTGGTCATGGTCGAGGACGTTACGACCTCGGGCAAGTCGATTGATGAGACGTATCCCCTGCTCAAGAGCATCGCCGATGTCGAAGTCGTGGGGCTCATGGTCTCGCTCAATCGTCAGGAGGTCGGCCCGAGCGGCACGATTTGCGCCATTGACGAGGTAAGCGAGAAGTACGGCTTTCCCACTGCCGCCATCGTGACGATGGACGAGGTCATCGGCTACTTGCATAACCAGGAGTGCGGTAGCCGCGTGGTCATCGACGACACGCTCAAGGCCGCCCTCGACGCCTACTACGAGCAATACGGCGCCAAAAAATGAGACACTTGCTCAGAGCAACTGTCTCATTATGAGTCGTGAAGGGACCAACCGTAGCTTATGAGCACAGATGAGGGAGACATAGGCGGATTGCGCGTCGTGCGCTTCGGTCCCGAAGCGCTCTCCTGCCACGTTGACGAGTTCCGCGCCCTCAAGTATCTCGGGCAGCGCGGCCACGAGCTCACCGACGAGCTCGCAGCTCGCTTCCAGGACGCCATCCGCCTTTGCGAACGCGTCGCCCAGCCGCGCGGCGTCGCGCGCAGCTTCACGATTGACCGCGAACACCCCGACGGCATCGTGCTCGAGGGCAGCAGCCTCGTCCTGACCGGCCACAACATTGCCCGCCATCTCGATGGTTGCACGCTTGCCTGCCTGCTCGCGGTCACCCTCGGCATGGAAAGCGAGCGCACGATCGCACGCTTGCAGGCTACGAACCCGCTTGACGCGCTACTCTTCGATGCATGCGCCTCGTCAATGGCCGAGGAGGCCGCCCAGGCCGCGTCTCGGCGCATCGCTGAACTTGCCGATAAGGTCGACCTCGTACCCACGAAACGCTTTAGCCCCGGCTTTGGTGACCTGCCTCTCGAGCTGCAAGACACTTTCCTCCAGGCGATTGATGCCGGCAAGCTACTCGGCATCCATACCGCAAGCTCGCACCTCATGACGCCGATGAAGAGCGTCACCGCGATAGTCGGCCTCAAGCCCACGCACTCACGCGCAACGACTACGCCATAGCTTCGCGTACAATAGGTGCAGTACTGTTTCCGTCTGCGAAAAGGGTGATGTACGTGGCAACCCCGCGAACGCCCAAGATTTCATCCGAGCTTCTCAACCAGGTCATGTGCGGTCAGGCGATCATGCTTGCCGATGGCGGCATGGGAAGCCTCATCCAGCAGGCGGGCCTCTCGCAAATCCACGATGTGCCGGACCTCCTCAACCTCACGCACGCAAGCGACATATGCACCTTGCAGCGCGGGTATGTCGAGGCGGGCAGCGATTGCATCGCCACCAATACCTTCAGCTCGAACCGCCTCAAGCTCGCGAATCATGACGCGAGCGTCGACGAGCTCTACGCAGCCGCAGCCCAGATCGCACGTGATGCGGGAGCACCGCTCGTTGCCGGTGACATCGGTCCTACCGGGTCGCTGCTTGCCCCGCTCGGGGAGCTCGGCTTCGAGGAGGCCTACGATATCTTCGCCGAGCAAGCCCGCGCCGCCTGCGCAGCCGGCTGCGATCTCATCTTTCTCGAAACCTTCGCCGACCTGCTCGAAGCCAAGGCGGCGCTGCTCGCCTGCCTCGACAACACGCCGTTGCCGGTCTTCGTGACGATGACCTTCGGCGAGGATGGCCGCACCTTCATGGGCACGACACCCGCCGTTGCCGCCGCCACGCTCTCCGCACTCGGTGCCTCGGCCGTTGGCATCAACTGCTCGCTCGGCCCGAGCGAGATCACGCCTCTCGTCACGCAGATGGCCCCACACGCCCGCTGCCCGCTCATGGTGCAGCCCAATGCGGGGCTCCCGCGCATCACCGAAGATGGTTCTACGGTCTACGATGTCGATTCCGCAAGATTCGCGCAGGCCATGGGTGCCATCCTGGAAGCCGGCGCTCACATCGTCGGCGGTTGTTGCGGCACAACGCCCGCGCACATCGCCGCTTTGCGTCAGCTCATCGATGATGGCAACTGGTTGCACGCCAGCGTTTCCGACTATCGGCCCTCCTTTGTCGTGACAAGCGCCCAGGAGCTAATCGAACTCGTGCCAGGCGCACCCACGGTCGCGACCATCGGCGAGCGTATCAACCCCACGGGAAAGCCGCGCCTCAAGGAGGCGCTTGCCAGCGGTTCCTATGACCTCGCCATCTCCGAAGCCGTCGCGCAGATCGAGGCCGGGGCCGACATACTCGACGTCAACGTCGGGGTGCCGGGCATTGACGAGCCGCGCGCACTGCGTGAGCTTAGCGAGCGCCTGCAAGCTACCGTGTCAGCGCCCCTGCAACTCGACTCCGCCAGCCCTCACGCACTCGAAGCTGCCTGCCGCGGCTATGCGGGACGTCCCCTCATCAACTCAGTCAACGGCAAGGCCGAAAGCCTCGCCGCCGTGTTGCCCATTGCAGCACGCTACGGCGCGACCATCGTTGGCCTCACGCTCGACGAAGACGGCATCCCGCCGTCTGCCGAGGGGCGCCTCGCCATTGCCGAGCGCATCATCAATGCCGCTCTTTCGGCTGGTCTGCAGCTC
>USOR01000032.1 GCA_900556425.1 uncultured Coriobacteriaceae bacterium | reverse complement strand
GGGAAGCAATGCCGCAAAACGCGATGCGATCACGAAAAGAATCGGGAGGCCAAGCACGCAGAGCTTAAACATGACGCACGATGCCCGCGAGTTAAAACGGCGTGCCGGCACAAAGAGCACGAGGAAGTTGATGGTCATGTACACGACCTTGCAGGGAGCCAGAATCGATGCCACCGCAACAGTGCCTATGCACAGGCCTTTCGAAACCTTCTCCTCCCCTCCTCGCATCGCTCTGAGTAGCAGAGCCGTGAGGAGAAACGCCATGCCGATAATGGGCCCATCATATGAGTACGATCCGAGAATATGCAGGGTCATGGGCATAAGCGATGCTGCCATGAACATGTTCTTGCCAATGGGCGTGAGCCTCACGGCAAGGATGATGAGTATCGCCGCATAGAGCATGTTGAACAAGCGCCCGAGGAAGAACATGGGCACCGCACCAAGCCCAATGAGCTTCGCGAACATGATGCCAAGTGCTGCTGGAATCTTGAGTTGGGGAAGCGGCAAGTTCGTTACGACGCCAACGGGGTCATCGTCATATAGCTTGCTGTGGGTGAGCCAGTATTCATGAACAGGCGAGTTATCCGAACTGAAAATCTCGAGTTCGTCATTCGTAACCCTCCAATGCTCCGCCGTGATGAGCTTGTTTACCACCTTCTCATCGTGGATCAACTCCGCATCGCTCGCACGCATGAGGTCTGCATCTTGGAAGGTCAGAATATTCGAGTACGCATAGGTCGTCCTGAAGTGGTAGATACCATCGGGCACGGAGCCGGGCGGAAAAAAGAGCGAGAACGCCACGCCGCAGATAATGAGCACGACGGGAAAGACCTTGCGACATACTGCATCGACCGTCTGGGGAAGCACCCGACGCCATGCCCAAAGGCCAATGACGACAAGCACGGCCAAGAGCGTGCAGACGATAATCCGCGCGGAATGCACGTAGAGATAGAAGGTGACACCCTGGACAAGAAAAGCGACGAGAAGGACGAGCGCAAGGGCATCGAACCTTCCAAAGCCCTTTTCGGTCACGAATCGCTTTATCTCGTGCGCACCTCGCATGCCCATCCAGCGTTCCTATTCCATTCCATCTAAAGCTGTTATCTCGTACAGGCGCATGTCGCCTTCGCTCAGGACCGGCCTGAAGCCGGGCGTATCGTCCATTATAGCCGTCAATCCCGTCCAGAGGGTTCCGTCATAAGATGGCGGCTTGGGTTGGTTCCTAAAGGTTTTGCCCTGGTCGAGGAGAAGCACGTAATGTGCTTCAACCTTTTCGAAAGCATCGCGCACTCTCGTATTCGTCGATGCCCAGGCCCCATATTTGCGAATAATCTTGCTCTCGCGCGTTTCAACCGGACGTGAGCCGGACCTTGAATCGCGACCACCATCATAGAAGCGATAATCGCGATAATAGGTGCGCAGCCCATCCGTCGCATAGGCAAAGACCGAGCCATCATCGGGCATGTTGAGTATGAGCTCTCCCTCGGGGACAATGCGCGCGACCTCGTCAAGGAAGGCTTCCTCCTCTTCGTCAAGCTTGATGTGATGACTGGGAATCTCGTTATGGTTGGCGCCGTAGTATTCTTCCTGGATCTTGCCGAGAGCAGTCTCGACCTTGGCATCTCCGATGGAGAACGTCGGGAGATAGAGCACGATGCAGAGCAACGCCAAAAGAACGCCTATGCAAAACCGCTTGGCTACCGTACCCGCCGGAATGTGGTCATACACCCAACGCGCGATCCAGGAGAGACCGAGCGTTGCCAAGGGTATGCCCACCAAGGCAAGGCAGGCGACGATACGATACGAATCCGCATACCAAAATCCCGCGAAGAAGTGACGTGCGAAACCACCGTTCGAAACGCATACGACATAGATCACGCAGAAGATGAGATAGGCGACGGTAATCCATAGATACTCGCAATGACGCAACGTGTAGATGATGCCAACAATCACAAGGATCGCGAGCGGATACTGCGGCGCAAACCACCCGAACGCCATCGTGATGATGTTCCAGATTCCCTGGCCAACCGTATTCGTCGGGACCCACTCCCCATTGAAGACGAGTGAGTGCATGAAGGGCGCAAACACGAGCCCCGTCCATACGACGAGCACGAAGACGGCAAAGGCAACAGCATAGACCCTATTGGGAAGCGCACGCTTGCCAATATGCACGGAGCCATCATGTGACCATAGACGATACACGCAATACGGGGCAAGAAAGATAACGCAGAAGAATATGGAACTCGTCTGCGCGACGACGAGCACGAGCGTGCCCAGAAGAAAGGCGAAGATATCAACGACCTTGATCGCATGCGTCACGAGCGAATCAACGATGCGCACGAACAGCGCGGCGACCATGGGGATAAGGGCAAAGCCAAACGCATTTGCGTACAAGGGACCCCAGTAGAGGATGAGCCAGGGAAATCCGATAAAAGCCAGCGCGCAGACCGCCCCGAGGCGCACGGCACCACGATCTTGCAAGATGGTTGCGAGCAAAAGCATGACGCCTGCCGGAAACAGCACGCTCGCGACCACGTAGTTCACGGCATTGAGGGCGACGGCAACGGGACAGGCAAGCACATTCACGATGAGCGCGCACATGAGATGCCAAAGTGCCGGATAGAAGCCAGCGCCCGGCAACGGTGCGATAGCCTGGTCTTCCGGCGTCATATATTTGGAGACATCCAGAACGGACCATACGCCCGAATCGGCAAAGGCCCGAATCGTCTCCATGTGAAAGGCGTTGTCATATTCCTGCGAGAAGGCATCGGGCGATCCAAGTGGCGTGACGTATATGTATACACCGATGATGAGACCTGCAGCGACATAGAGACCGAGCGTCTTCCAGTCAAGGACGCTCACGTGATCATCAGAATGGCCTTCCCCACGCTTGCGCACAAAACGAACGACAAGAGGAACGGCACAGATTACGAGCACAGGGAGCGCGACGCTTGCCCATGAGCAGAAGACACCGAATTTGGGCAAGACGATGCCGAGAACGCAGTAGCCCGCAACACTTACGAGCGGGGCAACAAGCAACGAGCGCAATCGGCTCATGCCCAAACCCCTGAAGAGCAAAAAGCCCGGCAGATAAAACGCGAACACGCATATAAGAACGGCTATGCAGAAGGTCAACCACACGGAGCGGCTCCCCTATCGCCCGAGTTTGAAGTTCGGATCTACCTGACTGCAGGCAGGATTGTAGACGGGATCACCACAGGCAAAGTACTGCGGCCAACGCTGACGCATGATACCCGCCTCAAGCTCGGTTTGGATGGCGCGCTGCTCGTTGACGCGGTCGCGTCCCCGCGAAGCAAACTCGAGATGATAGAGCTCGGCATAGGGCGTGAAGACGCAGCGCAACCCTCGTTCGCGTAGTTTCCAGCAAAAGTCGACATCGTTGTAGGTCACGGCGAGTTCCTCGGTAAAGCCGCCAACCGCATCGAACTCACCACGCCGCACCATCAGACAGGCGCCGAGCACGGCCGAGTATTCACGCGGGTGCACGAGACTGCCCAGATAGCCCTGGTCGCACTCCGGCGCACGATTCTGGTTCATGAAGCCCAGGCAGCCGCTCATCATGAACGCGATGCCCGCATTCTGCACGAGACCATCCGGATAGCGCAGCATCGGACCCACGACACCCACCTCCGGGCGCTCGAAGTATCCTGCCATGATATCGAGGAAACCATCAGTGATTGCCTTCGTGTCGTTGTTGAGGATGAGCACGAGCTCGCCGCTTGATTGGCTCACGCCATAATTGACGATCTTGGAGAAGTTGAATGCGCCCTCATACGTGACGACCTTCACGCGTGCGTCACGTTTCGCAAGCTCTTCATAGAATGCGAAGGTCTCGGGTTGCGTGCTGTTGTTCTCGACGAGGACGATCTCGAAGGCGTCATAACCCGCCCTCTCGAGAATGGAGCTGACGCAATCATCGAGCATGGGGGCGTGATCTTTCGTCGGAATGATGATGCTCACGAGCTTTTGAGGCTCGGGCGTCTCGTAGATGACCCTGTTATAGGCATCGTCTCGTGTGATGTGCGCGCTTATGTTTCGAGCATGCAAGCGCTCCACAAGCAGACCCGGATCACCCTCGAGCGTGCGCAAATCGCTCTTCTGGTCACGTCGATGACATAGGACCCGCGGCACATGAGCAATCGCGCCTTGTCGAACGCACAGTTCGAGTGCCGCCGCGTATATCAACTGCTCGGCAGTTTTGATGTTCGACAGGGCAAGTTCGCCAAAAACGCTCGATCGCATCAATGCACATGAACCGATATAGTTTCCCGCGTAAAGCGCATCAATGTCGATATCAGGCTTGAGGCGAGGGTTTCGATAGACCGCGAGGGTCCTATCGACCTGGTCATCATCTGCATATGCCAGCAATGCGTCGCCATCTTCACGCAGGCAAAGCGCAAGCTCATAGAGCGCATTGGGTTCAAGAATGTCATGCTGGTCCATAACGAGCAGGTAGTCCGTCCCAAGCAGGCCTATTGCCTGGCCTGCATCTTGGACAACCTCGACCGACCCGTAATCCTGCAGCGCCGAACGCACGCGCGTCTTTGCCCGCTTTGCCCCCGCGCCCATAAGGCAAAGACCCCACACGGGGACGCTTTGCTCTTCAAGGGCGGCCAGGCTTTGCTCAAGCGCCGACGTGTCGATTCTGTCAATGACCATGAGCACGCCAACTGACCAATCGCGACTCGTGGCACGCTGCGCGGACAGTTGGAATACCTGGGCGCGATGGCGCAAGAGCCAGTGCGAGTAGGTGGGGTCAGCATCTGCGCTCGCCATCCGTTCCCGAGTCCTGCGAGCTTCCTCTGCACGCATGGGAGCATCGACGACGAGCAGACCCGGCTGGCAACCCGGTTCGCGAGAATCCTGCGCGAAAACGAAAGATTCCGAATCGTCACAAGCCACACGCATTGACAGGGAAACATGACGCTTCCCATCGTTTCCCAGGCCGTCCTCCATGACGATAATCTGGGAACATGATCCTTGCGCGAGCATGAAATCGGTATCAATCGCATCATCGAGGCGAGCATAGGGAAAGACAAAGTCAAGGCGCATGATCTGCTCATCAGCCGATGCGGAAAAGACGTCAACGAGCTCTATCAGGATACCGGTGCTCCAATAGAGCTGGTCGATATCACGCATGCGCGTGGCAAGGGATTTCCTGATGCGGTAGGCAAGGCGTGACTGCCATTTCATGTCAGCGTAGCTAAATCGATAGTCGTAGATTTGTCGCCCTGTAGCCCTATCGATTACCGTAACTCGCTGATCCTCATCCGTTTTGTGAGGAAATACCGCAACCCAACGTCTAGGCTCGGCACCCAAGACTTTCTCGAGCGGGTAGACGGGAACGGGGAGCCCGCCGCAGGAAAAGATGGCTCCCGGAGTGATGCGAGGGCTATCTTCATCCAGCTCGAATGCCAGATAGCAGTACAAATCCCCCCGGCACATCGCGAGTGGTTTATCTGTCAATGCAAGCCCCTTAATACATCCCGTACCGAACATGCGAATCATACCAGTATAGGGTGAACGGTCATGGTTTGTGAATTTTAGGTTGGATTCTCCGTAGCCCGCAGAATGCGGCGTTACACTTGCCATCACTCTGAAAACTATCTACGAACGGCACATTTCAGGGGTGAACGAAAACATGAAGACACTATCCACGAAACCCTTCGCACGCATCGCCATTGCCGCGTTCTTCTGCATCATGCTCTTTGGCACGGGAGTCGCGTTTGCAGACGAGCAGGTTACGGCTACCGGCTTACCGCCAACGGACGCCATCGCTGTCCAACAGGATGAATCTGCCACCTCGATCGATGCACAAGCCGAAGACGCCTCTGTCATCACGGTCGAGCGTCACCTCGAAGACGCAGCTGACCCCATCGGCATCGAAAGCGAGCCCGTCGAAGAGCCCCTGCTTGCCGCGGGCACGCTCGAGACCGTCGACATGCACCGCCTCTACAACCCCAATTCCGGCGAGCACTTCTACACGGGCAGCTGGGAGGAACGCGCGAATCTCGTAGAAGTCGGCTGGCAATACGAGGGCGTTGGTTGGGTCGCTCCCGACTTCTCGCGCTCGCCCGTCTTCCGCCTCTACAACCCCAACGCGGGCGACCATCATTACACGCTGTCCGCTTTCGAGCGCGATGAGCTTGTCGATGCGGGATGGAACGACGAGGGCATTGCCTGGTATGGCGTGAGCGGGGGAGCGGGCCAGAACGCGCCAGGCAATCCCAGTACCCCAAGCAACCCGAGTACTCCGAACAATCCGAGCAACCCTGATACTCCGGCCACTCCCGACACTCCGGCTCCACCGAGCTCCGAACAAGCCATCGCCAACGTGAAGCAGTATTCATACAAGATTACGCCGGTCAATGGCAAGCTCAACGAGTACTTCTTCGTCGAGACGGACAATCCCGACCCTACGAGCTTTCAGTTCGTCGATTCCCAGAGCAAGTATCTTGACGAGGGCTCTCGTGTGATCATCAGGCCCACGGTGAGTACTTACGCCGACGTCGTCTACAGCGATGAGAAGACGGGCCGCATCGCGAACAAAGGCTATCTGTTCTATTCGACCGGAGATGCCGACGGCGGTGCTCTCGAGCTTCTCGCGGGTAGCCAAGAAACCGGTGTCATGGTGGATTGTCCCGAGCTCGAAGACGATGTCGATTACCTCATCCGCACCTACGCGGCGGACAAGGGCAGCTTCACCGAGAAGATTCAGGCGATTGATCTTGGGCTGAGCGCCATCGCGTTGTATCCCAAACAGGTGCTCGACTCGAGCAAGCGAGGGGAGCCCGGTTTTGCCTGCCTGGCCGCATCGCCCTATCCCGAGTTGAATCTGAACACCCACGTTGAGAACATGTACCAGGGCGGTGGATCGCTCCTCATCAACACCGTCTACGGTTTCGTCCTCGATTCGGCGGGATTTCCAGCCATGGTGAGGGCGGCGGCAAAGAGGATTCAGCCCGATTGCGAGTTCAGGAGCATCTCCCACGCCTACTTCGAGGTGCGCTACAACGGCCAGACCGTGACCTGCGGAGGCAAGGGCGAGGGCTCGACGCATCCGCTCTATACCAAATTCGTCGAGAAGACGTTCAAGTTCGACGGTACCGACAGAGGTTTCGGGACGGACTTCTCCATGGGCGTTGTGAGGGCAAAGCGCCTCGAGTATGCCGCGAAGTCCGACGAGTTCGTTTCGATGGAGCTCGCCAAGCTCTCCAGTAACTCGGTGGCCAAGAACGTGGGCAGTGGTGCATGGATTCGCATCGCATGCGAAGGCACCTCGGCGTATAGCAAGAACTATGCCTATGCCACCTACGCCGGTGAAAACGACGTGAGCTATGCGTCCGATGCCTGGGTCGATGGCAGGTACGTCAACAATCGCGAATGCTTCGAGCCCGGGGCAAAGTTTTCGGACCATCCCACGGCCAGCATCATTGCCCATAACGTCACCTACGTGGACAACGCGGGCAAGACGAGGACAACGGACATCACCTATGTCTACAGCCCCCAGACGGACCAGTGGGAGACGTGGAATTTCTTCTACTCACCGCGCGACCAGCTCGTGCTCACGCGTGCCCAGGTGAATGCGATGGTCGCCTCCGGCCAGATCGATGGCAACACTTCGACGCCACCGCCGGCAAAGTACATCTACGACGGTACCGCCGAACCGGGAACGCCGTGTGGTTAGGGTTGTTGGATGTTCGATACGCAGGTCAAGTTTGACCAGAGAAGGAGTAGTACATGAAAAGGACGCTAGCTGTATTTCTTAGCGCCGTGCTGATGCTTGGCATGCTTGCGCTCGCTGCCGGCTGTTCCGGCGGCTCGTCGCAGTCGTCTTCCGGTACGGTCCCGTCATCGAAGTCATCGAGCAGCGGACCGACTAACAACCCGCATGAGAACATGACCGTGAGCGACATCGAGATTGTGGAAACAGGTCTGAACGCCCCCAAGGTCACGTGCGTTATCACCAATAACACCTCGTTCACCTACAAAAACACGAGTTTGAACATCGAGGGAACCTTTACGGTGAAGGACGAGTATGGCGATGCGAAGACCGACACCGAGAATCTTGATATGTTCGTTACGACCTGTGCTCCGCTCTACGTCACGCCCGGCGCCAATCAGGTCGAGTTCATACCAAATGACCAGAACAACATCGTCGCGAGTTATCGGGGCAACAAGGGAGATACGCAGAACCTGACGCTTGCTGATTGCGAGAAGATTGCCATCACCGTCAGGGAGGGGACACCCCTCGATGAGCAGGAGGTGGCGATTCTCAGCCCCGATGAGTACGAGATAGCGATCAGCATGGCCATGGACGGTGGCCAGCCCGTCGTCAGCGCCGAAATCACGAACAAGACTGACTACAAGTGGAAGGAAGTCGACGTCAAGCTCGTCGCCGTGACCAAGGACGGGAGCTTCTCGAGAATCGACAAGAATTCATCCAACGAAGTGGCGTTTAACGTAGGTGCGCTCAAGGCGACGTACATGAAACCCAGCACGACCGAGAAAATGAGCTCGCAGAATTATGCCAGTGCGCTTAATGTTGACCATTTCGAGATTGCGTATGTATACGTGACCAAGGATGTCGATTAGGGGCTGAGTTCAAAATGAAGACGAATACAAACGTTCGGCCTAACGCGACTCTGGCGACGATTGCGTT
>USOR01000031.1 GCA_900556425.1 uncultured Coriobacteriaceae bacterium | reverse complement strand
CCATGAAACGTTCCTTTTCCCTCGGCTTTCGCCCTAGTGTACCCTTCCGGACGAAATGGCGGGAGCGGATGAGACGGCAAGCCCGCCCACGTACCTCATTTACGAGAGCCTTGTCTAGGCGCGTCGCCTTATCCTGTCGGCGGCAATGCACAGCAGCAAGCCTACGACAATGAGCAATGCGATGGAGATTTTCCCAACGGGCGTCGAGACAGCCACCGCAAGATAGCCAAGCAGCGGAATGCTGAAGACAACCTTGCCGACAACCTGGCCGTACGAGACGGTAATTGGATCGGATTGCTCGTTGGCATCACCCTTGGTCACGAGCTCCCACTCGGCCAAGTCGTTCTCGACGACGCGATGGGTCACGGGGACATTGGAATCTTGCGCGTCAACATAGGTGATGATGTCTCCTGCCACAAGATCTTGCGGGTCGACACGCTCGACGCAGACCAGACTGCCCACAGGAATCTCGGGTTCCATGGATTGCGTGGCGATGCAGAACATGTTTACGCCAGCAACAGCGGGAATGACCAGAAACGCGCTGAGCGCCAATGCGACCACGATGATAAGCGTACCGACGACAGACAGGATGCGTGCCGAAATCGGCCTCTTCTTGCTATGCTTGCCCAATGATCCTCCTATAGCAACGGGCCCGCATCATGCGGACCCGTATAATCATACCTGCTTTCGGCTCGAATCGTCTTAGAAGTCTTCTTTCCTGCGATTGCGTCGCCATAGCACGAAAGCCACAACCAACAGAACGACAGCGCCGGCAATGAGGGCAATGGATACCCAGTTATTCCAGGCAGACGATGCGGCGTTGGCTTGCGCGATATCGTCAGCAGAACTCAACGGCGTCTCGTCATCGGTGATGGTCAGACTCTCGATAGGCGCACTCAAGGGCGTGCCGTTATCGGTCATGATCTCGGTGCCGTCAGGAGCAACGACGCTCTGGGCGCCCTCGGCCGTGCCCGCAGTCACGGCTGCCGCCGGAAGAGACGTTGCCGGGCTCGGGGTGAGCGCCACGCGATCGCCCGTTGGGGTGACCACGTCGATGGTGCCGTCACCGTTCTGCTCGGTCGTATAACCCGTGGCAAGACGAGCATACGTGAACGTGATTACGTTCTGGTCGGGATCTCCGGTAAGCGCAAGCGTTGCCGTATATGCGTTGGGCACGTAGTTCTCGAAATACGGGGCAGCCGTTGCCGGCGTGTCGCCGATATCGCCCATGAACTTCTGGGAAGCGGCGAGCTCGTTGCCCGCGGCATCGACATAGCGCACCGTATACTCGACGCGATCGGCCAAAACACCGTACGCGATGACGTAATCGGCATCCTCGGTCACCGTGACAGTACCGCTAAGCTTGCCGTTAGCGTCGACATCTGCGACGTACACGACGTCCTTCACGTTATCGAGACCGGCTGGACGCGCGCCCTTCGCATAGTACTTGCCATCGGTAACAGTAATGTTGGCTTGCCCCAAATCGACGGTGTCGCCATAGTGCACACCAGTCCACTCGACCATGTCCTGGCCGTTGACCGTGCCGCGATTACCGCCATACAGACGAATGGTGTACGTGGTATCGTCGGGTGCCGCAAAGGCGGCTGCGGGAAGCCCCATGCACAGCGCGAGCAAAAGCGTCAGGACGACGCCAAGCAGGGCAGCGCCAAGATGTCGCATCGTATGTTTTGCAGCAGTCATTACTTGCCACCTTCTTTCCTTGTGCTCGAACGCCTGCGAATGGCGGCCCATGCCACGAGGGCGATGATCACCACGGCGACCGGAAGGCCGAATTTCACCATATCGCCCGTGCTGGGAAGCCTGGAACCGCCGGTGGCCTTGTTCGTGGGAGTGCTGGATTTGTCCTGGGTCACCATCTTGCCGCCGGGAACTTCCGCGGCGAACTCGAGTCGGAGCTTTGCCTCGGTATCGAAATAGCTGTTGCCATGAGACTCGGGGTCAAGTGCCACGTAGAGCGTGACCTGACCCTGGCCATGCGCCGGAAGATTGTCGAGGAAGAACCATTCGCCCGTTGCCGTGGTCGCGTCAAACAGGCCCTCGGAATCGGCACCTTCGCCGGAAACGGTCTCGTTACCGATAATCGTCTCGGTCTTGCCACCAGGCCCCGTATAGCTGAGCCTGTAGGTATAGGAGCCGCCCTTGGCGAGCTCGGTCTCCATGGACTCGAGAACCGAGTTCTTCATGTACCAACTTGCCTCCTCGTCGCAGTCGTTGAGGAGCTTCACGTCGAAGGTCGCGGAATCACCCGGTTGCATGCCGGAAAGCGTCTTGTTGATATCCGCCGTGCCGTCAGATGTCATGGAACTACCCGTGAAGGTCACGGTCCAGCCATCCGTCACCGCCCATGCCGTGGAGGGAAACCCCGCAAACGCCACGCATCCGATGATGACGGCAAGCGCCACTGCGGCAGCGGCACACGTCACGCGCGCAACGAGACCTGTCCCGTTGGTCATGTCTCGCGCGGCAATCACTCGCTTGCCCCTTCGTTCCAGGCAAGGCCCAGAGCCTTGACATCAACGCCCCAGGCACTCTTGGCGGCATCGACGGCATAGCTGGTCTGCACCGAATCGACTTGCGCCGAAAGCGCGACGCGCACGCTCGCGTCATCGCCCAGCAGGTCAATCACGCTGGGGTCGATCATGATGGCACTCACCGCGGGGCTGGCGGCGCTCGCATTCGGATCAAGCACATCCTTGTAATAGAAGACGAGGCGTTCGTCCGTGCATTCGTCCTCGTTCAAGACCCAGTCCTCGCTCGCAGAGACGAGCTCGATGAGTGCGGGATCTATTGCAGGCGCCTTGGAGCCGTCTGCCGTCTCCCAATACTTGCGCACTGTGAGGCGCACATACTCGCCCATATCGGTATCGTTCTTGACCGAGAGGGCCTCGGCGTACTCCTTACCCGGAACCAATTGGTCATCACCGGCGAGCAGCTGGCCAAGCAGGGCATCCTTGCCCTCGACGACGGCGCCGTTTTCGGTCAGGTTCACGCCCAGATGCGTCTGCGCGATGCCCGCGACGTATTGCTCGCTAAAATACGCGAGCTGCGCGCGCGAGGATTGAACGACTCCGACAACGCCCAGGCCAAACAAGACCAGTGCGCCGATCACCATGAATGCGAGGGTACGGGAAGAGATCTTCTTAGCGTTTTCCATGATTATCCTCCCGTCCTAGAGATTGCTCGCGGCGCCGACGGGGGCGAAGGTGCCCTCTGTGAGCGAAATCACGCTATCGCCAAACTTCGCGCAAAGCGTGCCGTCCTCGTAATAGGCGACACCGTGTTGCTGGAATACGGTAATGTCAAAACTGCTGGGCGCGTCATCGCTTGGCTTGACGTTGACGTCCAGGCGATCCGTCGTGGCACCCGCCATGAGCGGTTGCGCGTAGTAAACCCATCCGTCGTCCGAATTCAGGACGACCCAATTGCTCGAAGTCGACCCCACCGACACCGAGGCGAACTCCTCCGAAGGATAGACAGCCTTGAAACGAACCACCACGGGAACATCCCCCGTGTTCTTGATGGCGATGTCCTTGTTCATGCCATCGAACTCCTCCTCGATCTCCGTGCCAGGAGAAGTCGCGAAGGGCACCGAACCCGAGGCATTCGACGTGTCCGTGTAGTACGCAAGGGAAACACCAACCGTCGTCAGGGCAAACAGGCAGATTGCCAGACCGGCGACTGCAATGCGCTTGGTAAGGTAACTGCTTTTCATGAGGAACCTCCTTTCGTCCCCGTGGGTTAGTCGGTCACCGGCTCGCCGTCTTTGTAGCGCTGCCAGGTAATCTTTCCATCCTTGTCAATTACCTTCTTGTAGGAATTGACGATGGCGTTCTCGTAGGTGTTCTGATCATCGTAGGTGTTGTCGAAGCTCACGGTGAACTCTCCGCCAACACCAGCGGTGACATGCACATGCTTGCGAGCGATATCCACGACCTTCATGTTCGTAGCCGAAAGCTCCTCGATGGCGTAGTAACCCTCATCCAGACCGGTGAGTTCGGTGCTCTGCACGCCGTTGGCGGTCAGATGCATCGCAAGCGTGCCTTTCCAGGTAGCGTTCTGAGCGTTACCGTTCCTCACAAACGCCACACAATCTGCCTCGGTATCGAACCTGTACACGTTGAAGGCGACGTTTGCCTCGTCATACTTGCCAAAGTCGAAGCCCTCGAGACTCTTGGTCACGGTGAGCTTGCTGCCCGCGGGCGCGTTGGTGAACGTCACGCCAAACTCGTCATTGGCAAGCTCGCCATAGACACCCGTGGCGGTCTTGTCAGTTGCGCCGCTGGGGGCAAGCAAGCTGGAGACAGGCGTGTTATCGGTATTCACGATCGTGTCCTGAGTTGCCTGTCCAAAGCCAAGGTCCTTACCCGCATCGACGGTGTAGCCTTGCAGGCTGTAGGTCTTGGCGACAACGCCCTCGAGAAGCTCGTTGACGATGATCGAACCCGGCTCGCCCTCGACATGCTTGTACGGAACGTCCGCGAAGGTGATGTACTGACCGGCCTTGAGTTCGATTCCCGTCACCTTGTTCTGAACCACGTTATATGTCTTCGAGCCAATCTCCTTGCCATCACTCTTGTTGTAAATGGTGCCGGTGATGGACACGGGGTTGGGAGTCGTTCCGATGTAATACTCAGAAGTTGCCCACTCAGGCGAAAGAATCATCTCAAAATCGAACGTGGCGTCAGGATCATCAGCACCTTCGAGCATCTTGGAGATGGTAACCTTCGCCTTGCCATCGACCGGCGTTTCCTGCGAAGGCGGGGTCACCTGCCTGTTCGTGACGGTCACGGTCGTCAAACCATTGGCGCCCAACGCGCCATCAGCCGTACCCAGGGCATTTGAGTCATGATGCGAGTCCCCGACTTTGGTGACGGTGCACGTGCCCTTGTCAGAGCTGACATTGCCAAACTTGTACGAGGCAGCGGGCTGCTCCTCCGTGCCTTCCTTTACATCGTAGGAAAGCTCCTTGATGATGTACGTGCCTTCTTTGTCGTCGAGGGCGAAGGGCATGTCCGCGAACTCGATGCTCTCGCCTGCGTGCAGGCTGAAAGTAATCGCATGATTCTCATCGAAGATGTACTCCGACGTTACCTCGTTTCCGGCGGCATCGACGAGCTTGCCGGAAACCTTACGACCCTTGTACGTCACATCTTTCCCGAACCCAGGCGAAGCGATGAGCTCGAAATTGAAGACGGCCGTGGGATCATCCTTTACATCATCCGCAGACTTCTCGACGCTCTTGGTGATCTTCAGCGGCCTTGGGTCGAGCGCCTTCTTGTTGGAGAAGACGACCTCGGTGGCGTGAGTGATGTACTCTTCGCCATATTGATACCATGACCAATTAGGCGTCACTTCGTTGTGATCTTTATCGTAATAAAACCGAACCTCACTGCAAAGCGCAACAAATTTGCCATCTACAACATAGCCACTGCCCTTATCAGTCTCTCCGGCACCAGTATTCGGCTCATCAACGACATTTCCATCAAAATCGTAGTAGACCCAGCCATTTTGATTAATGTTGAAATACCAATTTGCAGTCGCCGGATCAGTATCGTTATTGAAATATATATCGCTATAATAGTCATCCGAATCACAGTTTGGATCAGCAATTTCATTACCATTCGCGTCAAAGAACGTATATTTATAACCGTAATCGTCTTTACCGCAATTAGGTTCATTCACCACATTGTCATCATCATCGTAATACGTGTATAGATATTCCTTGTAGTTGTCATAAGCGGTCTTGGCAGTGGTGCCCGTGCCATCGATCGTGCCTTTTGCAGCATCGGGGCGCACCTCGACTCCCGAAAAGTCGTAGCCGACCTTGGCAGCGGCGCTGTCGTAACCGATGAGCTCCTTCACGATGAAGTTGCTGTCCTTTTTATTGCCATGTTTATCGTAGGCATCATCATAGGCAAATGGCATGTCCTCGAAGAGAATGCGCTGCCCAGCCTTGAGCGAGAATCTAACCGTATGGTCCTTGATGCCAAGAGTCACCATGCCAAGAACAGGGTTGCCATAATCGTCTGTCGCGTCTGTTACGGCTGTCATGCCATTGATCGTATAGGCTCCCGAAGCACTACTGGCATCGACGGCAGCAGGCGTAAGGGTGGCATTGCCGGTGTCATCATAGGTGACGTCGTAAACAACACCCTCAACTGACGTGACCTTAGAGCCTTTAGTGTCCTCGTCGATCTGGTTGAGCTCGTCATCGACGTATTCGGGCGAGACGGTCAGCTCGAAATCGAACAACGTGTCGCCCGAGGATTCCGTCCCCGGCTCCAGCTGCTTTTCGACGGACACCGGCTTTAGGACGGGATTGTAGCTACCACCCTCATAGCCGTTGGCTATTGCGGCAAATGCTATGGCAACGCCCACCAGAACGGCCATGATTGCCACTATTGCCATGGGGATGAACTTCCGCCTGGAAGCTCCTTGCACTTCGACGCTCGCATTGCTCATACGCCACAACCTCCTCATCTTACGAAGGTCTTCTTTCCTTAGTCGTTTTCCCCGCTCAAAGAGGAAATAACGACAGTAATTCCAAGATAGCTATTATAAGCGAGCGTTGACCTCACGGGCAAGAGCCGGGAGCTTACCGTTGAGATACGGACCGGGACATATTGTGTCCGGATTGAACATGCGATGGGTCGTCAACGTGCCGCTCTCATCACCCGTGTAGGTGAACTCGACGATGCCGTTGCGCTTGCAAATGTCGACGCAGAGCTCGACGAGCGCGTCGTAAGCGGCATCGCTCACGTGCCAATCCCCGTCCGCCTCGTCATTGGCTACCTCGATGGTGATGGCGCGCTCGTCGTTCTCCCGGTCGCTCGAGGTCCAGGCCCGGTTCTTCTCCTCGACGTAAAGGGCCACGTTGCCATCGCTGTCTATGGCATAGTTGGAAGATGCGCGCCGGTCACGGTCAGAAAAGCGACTACCCAGCTCCTCGAGAGAGAGATTACCGGCCATGTGGTGAATGGTAATCTTCGTGATGTCGTCATCGCGTGGGAAATCCGCATTGGGACTCAACATCACGTAATCGGTAAGCGGACTGTTATCGGCGATGACCTGCGCCTGTTCCTCCTGCGTTAGCACACGTCCGACGTTGTCGGGCAAGGAACTATATTCGGCGATGCAGAGAACAGCCACAGCCATGACAAGGACGACAAAGCCAACGAGCAGCAAGCGCGCGGCACGCCATGGATGCCCTGGGGCACCTGGGGCGGCAGCATCGTGTCTCACATCGTCTCCCATGGCTCCACCTCCCTAGATTCCCAGCGCGTAGCAGAGGGCAAGGACGGCAAACCCCAGGGCAAAGACTCCGGCAAGAATCTTGACCGGTGCGCCGCACAGGCACGCCCCCGTCTCTCGCGGGGAGCCCGCCGTCATCATCATAAGACCGGTGATCGCCGGGAAGAAGAAGCTCGTGTCGAACATATTGTGGACGAAGAAGGCGATGAAGCCGCCACGTTGCTCGGGATTGCGGCGCTTGAGAAAGAAGCGCACGACGATGACCAGCAACATGAGCGCCGCTATGAGGCCAAGTTCCACGGAGATGTGCAGCAGGCTGTTGTGGATGTGCCAGGTGTTGAAGTACGTGTCGCCATCCGCCATGTTCAGCATGCGCCACTGGTAGGGGCCGACGCCGAAGAGCGGATTGACGGACAGGTAGCCAAAGCCGTTGCCCATCATCTCGAGGCGCTCGACGAAGGTCGCCGGTGCACTGCCGCGAATGCATGCGGCGACAACGGCGAGGAGGGGCCCCAGGATGGCGAGGGGCGCCGTAAGGCGCATGTGCGCCCGCAGGTAGTCGTCGAGACGGGGCCAGAACACCGCAAGCACGATGAGGTAGGCGAGCGTGACGACGTTGAAGAGCGGCAGATCGCCCCAGGACGGCGCAAGGTACAGGCACAGACCCGTCCCCACCCCAATCGCGAGCTCGACGACCATGACGGCGGCATCGGCTCCCACCGCGCTCCAGGTCCGATCGCGCTTGCCGTAGAGCAGCATCGCTATGGCACCGATGACGAGGGCGCCAAAGCTGCCGAGCGAAAGCGTGAGGGCAAGGGCCACGAGAATGATGGGCTCACCGTGGCGCAAGACACGATCGGGCGTTTCATCGGACTTGAGGGCACGCAGGGCAAACCAGGCAATCACCAGGAAGATGCCCTCGGCGTTCGCACCGGAAAGCGGCCAGTTCAGCCGGGATACCACGCCACCGAACGCATTGCAGGCAAAGAGCACGATGGCGACAGCACCCGCCACGATGGCCCAGGCTACGCATCCCCGACGCATGAGGAATGCCTCTTCGTCACCCATGCTGGCTATGGCCAGGTAGATTGCGAGGAAAACCGCCTCCACGCATACGTAGCCCTCGGTCAGGGTCCCGTAGGTGACAAAGGTCGCGATGGCACCTATGACGATGTAGATGACGAGCGGTATGAAGATCCACAGGTCAAGCTTCATGCTGCGCTTCGTGAGAATGGCGACGCAGAGCATCGCGCCGAGTGCGCATACGAACATGGCGTTTCCGACGCCGGTAAACGACAGTGCGACGATGGCCAACAGCATGCAAATGGCCACGCAGTTGTCGCTCACGAACTGGGCAACGTCGAAGCGCGGGGTGTCTGCGGACTTCACGCCCACCCTAGGCCCTCGCAGCGTCTTCCTCGACACGATCCATAACCTGGGCGGCTTGCTCCTCGGCCTGCTCCTTCTGGTTGTTGAACGCAACGGCGATCATGAGCTTGATGCGGTTGAGCTGGTTCACCTCCGAAGCACCCGGGTCGTAGTCCACGGCCACGATGTTGCTCTCGGGG
>USOR01000030.1 GCA_900556425.1 uncultured Coriobacteriaceae bacterium | reverse complement strand
GAGAGCGTCCTCGACATCAGCGGTATGCTCAAGCGCGTGCGCCAGTGGTGCGGCCTGCCGGACGAGGAGCCGTTGCAGCTACCAGGCTAGCCGCTACTCCCCCACCACCTGCACGCAGACCTTGCGGTGACGCGGGCCGTCGAACTCGCAGAAGTAGATGCCCTGCCAGGTGCCGAGCGCCATGGCGCCGCCCGCCACGGGAATGGTCTCCGACACGCCGATGGCGCTGCTCTTGAGGTGCGCGGCGCTGTTGCCCTCGGCATGCTTGAAGTCACGCCGGTCGGGAAAGATGTCCGCCAGCGCAAGCTTGAGATCGCGCACGACGTCGGGATCCGCATTCTCGTTGATGGTGATCGCGGCGGTGGTGTGCGGACAATACACCACGCATAGCCCCTCCTCGATGCCGCTTTCGCGCACGATCTGCCTCACCCGCGCCGTGATGTCGACAAACCCGTAGGCCGGCGTCTCCAGTTCGAATCGTTCCATGGAGTTCTCCTTCACGTGTGTCATGGGGTCAGGCCCCCTGGCACATTTGGACTACCTGGTCATTTCGAATTGTCGTTCTTGGAAACATCAATGCGCCAGACATCCCAACGGAACGACATGCACGCCATCCGGACGTGTGTATGCGTATGATGATCCTGTCAGAACCAGGAGGAATGACGGCGCACCAGTCTTTTTATGGTCGACCTTTTCAGCAAGACGCTTGAGGTTTCCTGCACCCTCGTCAATACGCGACTTGCCACCGAGCTTGACTTCGATAGCGCCCCAACGCCCGTCCTTGAGCCTCACGATGGCGTCAGCTTCCAGTCCGCTTTTATCCCGATAGTGGTAGATGTCACCGCCGAGCGTCCGCGCATATACGCGAAGGTCGTGGATGCACAAGCTCTCGAACAGGAATCCCATGGTTTGCAGGTCATCCAAAAGCCCCGAAGCATCCGTTTCCAGGGCGGCGGCCGCGATGGAAGGATCGCACAGATGCGATACTGGCGAGGTGCGCAACGGTGTCTTCGATCGCAGTGTCGGTGCCCATGCCTTGACTTCTTCCAATACGAACAGCCGCCTCAGCGCCTTCAAATAGATCCTTAGCGTCGGCTCGCTCATTCCGACTCCGGCGTTTCGCACATCGTTCAGCAACGTTACATTCGATACGCCCTGCGCGGTGTTCCTTGCCAGCGACCGGATAAGCGCCTGCGTTCTATCGGGGTCGAGGTTGACTCCTTCGGCTTCGGTGATATCTGCCTCACAGATTGCGTCGATATAATCTGAAGCCGTCGACACATCATCTCCGCGTGCTATGGTGGCAGGCCAACCTCCCCTGCATATCACGTGCGCATATCCTTCGACATCGATGGGAGAGCTTCCTTCGATTTCGCCTTCTTCGAACAGCGACGCCAGCGAGACCTCGCAGGTGCTCTCGCCGGTTTCTTCGAGCGTCATCGACGACATGTTGATTCTGGCTATGCGTCCCGTCCCCGTATGGTGTAGTTTTGATGGGTCAACAGGCGTTGCCGAACCCGTCAAAAGAAACTGCCCGGGTTCGCCTTTCGACTTGTCCGCATCGTTGATTACCGCATCCCATAGCACCGGCGCTAGCTGCCATTCATCTATGAGCCGCGGTTTGTCCCCGCGCAACAGCAACGACGGTTGCGCATCGAGCGCGTCGAGACTCCTCGTATACACATCGGGATCTCTCAGGAGGAGTGCACTTTTCGCATGTTGTTCGCATGTCGATGTTTTGCCAACCCATTTCGGGCCGCGCACCAAAACCGCAGGCATAGTCGCAAGCTTTGATTGCAACGTAGAATCGACAAGTCGAGCCATGTATTTGTAAGCCATATCGCCTCCTTGACACAGTGCGATTATACAGGTGATTTTCGGGTTTGGCGATACTTTACTTTCGGGTTTGGCGGCGTTTCATAAGAATCCGTGGGGGAATATAATGGCAATCAGTGGGAAAATGTAGAGAATTACGGGATTGGAAGGCGGCCACCATGAAGACGACGATACTCGTGGACAACGACGCGCGAGAGGGCCTCGGCTGCGAATGGGGCTTCTCCGCGCTCATCGAGACCGATGACGCGACCATCCTGCTCGACTCGGGTGCGTCGGGGCTCTTCGCGCAAAATGCGCGGGCCCTCGGCATCGATCTGACAGATGTCGACTATTGCGTGCTCTCCCACGCCCACTTCGACCACGCCGACGGCTTCGGGGACTTCTTCGCAATCAATGACCATGCGCCGTTGCTCATCCGAAGCTCATGCGAGGAGACGTGCTGGAGCGATGCCAAAGGCGACATGAAGTACATCGGCATCCAGAGGGGGCTTCTCGAGCAGCAGGCGTCGCGTATCGAGCGCGTCGACGGCGCCCTGCAGTTCGCACCCGGCGCATGGCTCCTGGGTCACAGCACCGAAGGCCTCGAGGCAATCGGCGAGCGCGAGCACCTCTACCTGAAAACCGATGACGGACTCGTCGGCGACGGATTCGACCACGAACAGAGCCTCATCATCGAAACGCCCGAGGGACTCGTCATCTTCAACAGCTGCTCCCACGGAGGCATCGAGACCATCATCAACGAGGCACGTGCCGCATTCCCCGGCAAGCCCATCCGCGCGCTCGTCGGCGGACTGCACTTGTTCCTGCGCGAAGATGACGAAGTACACGCCCTTGCGCAGACCATCCGCGAACTCGACATCGAAAAGATCTACACCGGTCATTGCACGGGAGAGCGCGCACTCGAGATCCTGCAAGAGGAGCTCCCCGGCATCGTCGAGGCAACCTACGCGGGCCAAGTCTTCGAGCTGTAGGATGGGACAAGGGGACAGGTCATTTGTCCCACCCTACAACCGCCAGCGCCTATCCGACAGCCCCTCACTTCTGCCAGGGGGTCAGACCCCCTGGCACATCCACCTGTCCCATCCATTAAAGTTGGGCAACCAATCAATCGATAATCCCGCACTAGCCTGCAAAGCCCCATCCCGATTCATACAAGCAGAGGCCTTCTCTCAGCCCGTATTGCTGATTCCATTTCTGCTTCTTTCATACGCTCAGTCCCATGACAGCAAAAAACATCTTGCTAAGCTTCATATGTCAAAGGAGGGAGAAGGGAATGACAAAGCAGCGAAAGCCCGAAAGCGAACGTATTCTGACCGGCAATTTTGCTCTCATGTTCATGGGCAATCTCATCGTCGTTTCGATTTACTACCTCTTGATGACGACGATGGCCCTCTATGCCATAACAAAGCACGGAACCGACGGGGCAACAGGAGGCCTTGTCGCCTCCATGTTCCTGGCTGGCAGCATAGTCGGCCGAATCATCAGCGGCCGGTATGCTGCATGGATTGGCTCACGTAAATTGACGCTAGTCGCCCTTTTGATGCAAATCGTCTCATGCGGCTTGTACTTTGCTGACTCCCTCGGAATTATCTTTCTCATTCTGGTTCGATTCGTGCATGGGTTTTCATTTGGAATCGCAAACACGACCATCCCGGCCATGGCAATCGACGATCTTCCCCGCGACAAAATCGGAGAGGGAACGGGCTATTTCATGCTGTCCAGTTCCCTTGGTCTCGGTATCGGGCCTCTGATGTCCATCCTTTTGGTAATGGGTATCAATTACAGGGTGCTATTTGCCATATGCACGATTCTCGCAGTAGTATCCATTGCAGCTATTCTCATGTCTAGCTCGGGTAAGGATTTCGTAGAGCAAGAGCGTCCGCAACGTTTCGCCATTGGAAGTGTCATCGACAGGTCAACCGTCAAGCTCTCGATATTCATGTTCTTCGTTGCAGTGGCATACTCCTCACTCAATTCCTTCGCGACGGTATTCGCCGCCGAACAAGGATGGGACGCTATAGGCCCCTTCATTTTCCTCACGTACTCCATCGTCCTCATAATTACACGGCCCATCACAGGCAGGCTCCTGGATAGATACGGAGAAAACTCCGTGCTCTACCCCTCGATCTTCTGCATGGCCTGTGGAGTCCTCATGGCGGCATGTGCCGTAAATCAATGGATGCTGCTGTCATGCGGCGCATTTATGGCGTTGGGATTTGGCACATGCATGTCTTGCGGCCAGGCCGTCGCGACCAAGATGACAGATCAGCCGACCTCCGCATTGGCCATATCAACCTTCTTCCTGCTGAATGACTCTGGATGTGGCCTCGGGCCGGTGATATTGGGGATAGTCGTGAATGCCGGGGGCTATCGCACCATGTATTGGGTCTGCGTGCTCATCGCTCTCGCCGGCCTCATCTATTACTTCTTCGCGCATGGTCGCAAAGCCGGAGAGAAGTCTATCCATCAAGGATAGAAAAGCGTTGCGCCGGGGCCAAGCGGCAACCCCAGCAGAAACCAGATGATGAGAAACAGAGTCCACATGATGAGAAATGCAATCGAGTAAGGAAGCAGTCCTGATATGAGGCTACCGAAACTCGACTGCTTGTCATATTTTGTCGCAAGGCCCACCAGCATTGCGAAGTAGGCAAACATCGGAGAAATAGGATTGGTCACAGAGTCACCGAGCCTGTATAGAAGCTGCGTCAACGCGGGATCATATCCCATGAGCATAAACATGGGGACGAATATCGTTGCCATAAAGGCCCACTTTGCGGAGGCCGAAGCGATGAGAAGGTTAATTAGACCGCAAAGCAAGATGAACAAGATAAAAAGCGGCGGTCCGGAAATACTCGCATTGCTTAAGGCTTCGGCACCCCCGATAGCAATACACATGCCCAGATTGCTCTTGTTGAAGTACGCGATCATTTGTGCCGCGACGATGCAAAACAACACATAGCTCGACATGTTGCTCACAGCTTTGACAACACCCTCCACAAGGTCCTTGTCGTTTTTGTACATCCGCGTCTTGAAGCCGTATACAGAAGCAGGAATGAGGAACATGAGCATGATGATTGGAACAATGCCACCCAGAAGACCGCCCTTCATGCTAAGCAGGTCACCCGTCTCATCCCTAAAGGGAGATGACGGAGGAATGCAGGCAATGATGATAATTCCCAGGAATATGAGTTCGGCGATACCGCCCCATATCAAGCCTTTCTTTTCGAGAGGTGTTACTTCGGCGGTCTCAGCCTCTCCATGGTCATCACAATCTCTGGTCAGGCGCTTCTCGACGTAACGATTATTTACAAACGTTCCCACTATGACAAGAAGGACCACCGATGCAGCCATGAAATACCAGTTACACGTTATGTTCACATCATATTCAGGATTAATGATCTTTGCCGCAGCATCGGTGAACCCGATAAGGATGGCATCTGTGGGACTCACGAGAAGATTCGCAGAGAAGCCCCCTGCGACACCCGCATAGCATAACGCCATTCCCGCTATGGGGCTCTTGCCCTTTGCCTGGAAGACGATCGCGCCAATCATAGGCATAACGATAAAGCCGGCATCACCAGCGATATTGGAGCTTACGGATATCAGAAGCAGGAGTGGAATTAGGATCTTGTCGGGAGCTTTGACCACGGAGGCGCGCATCAGAGCCGAAGCCATACCGGTTACCTCGAACAGCCCGACACCTAGCGCGACAACCAAACCGAGAACGATGGTTGGGAATTTGATGATGTTGTCGCAGAAGCTCGTGAGCATCCATACGGCACCGTCGAAGGTCAGCAGACTCTCGACGGTTACCACTTCCCCGGTTGCCGGATTCATAACCGAGGCGCCGGCGAAGACGGCAGAACACGCAATGATTATCAGACAGATTACGAGATATAGCGTGATTGGGCTGCACATCTTGTTGCCAGCCCGTTCGACCCAGTTCAAGAACCTGTTGAACCAACCTGGTTTGCTTTTCGCGAAGGGTACGTCCCGCATGGCCTTCTCCTCCGAGAATGCGGCTTATCTCTCGATAGGAGCACTCTCATTATCCCATTTAAATCAACGAGTTGAGCAAAGGCCCCCTGGCGGTATCGAGTGCCAGGGGGCTTCACCCCATATGCTGCCTTGCGCTTTATTGCGCATCAGAACAATAGCGACGTAGTTTATATTCGGCATCGCGCTGCTTCGTCTTCAGGGCCTTGTAGTCCTTGGATTCGCGCAACGCCTCGTAAATGAGAGCCGCCCCCAGCGCGACGATGACAAGCATGGCAAATACGGATTCGAAAACCGGCACGCCGATAAAGGAGAGCAGCTGCACGATCAGACATTCGGCAAAGAGCGCTGCCACCCATTTCATCGAGCGCTTGACGACGGTTTTCTTCGCGATCTTGCATCTCTCGATTCTGTCGTAAAGCTTGTTGAACCTCTTGTCTTGCCTAAGCTGCTCGTTTACGTGAATCATGATATGCCCTCATCCTCTTCGATGGGATTACTGATAAAGACCGCACACTATGCGATTCCGGCCATGCCCATGAGCAATATGACAATTAGAGCCACACCGGAACACACGACGGATATTGCGAAGAAGTGCTTGTAACCCTGTTTATGCGTAAGTCCCATTGCCGTGAGCATGGCGAACATGCCACCCGCGTTCGGGAAAGCGCCGCCAATGCCAGCGGTAACAGCCATGATCTTGTAGAGAATCGCGGGGTTTACGCCAGTCGACAGGTAGAAGTCCAGGAAGTTCTGGATGACGATGGAGCAAGCGGCAGTACCCGTGCCAAGAATGGCGCCTAGGATAAAGACCATGGTCGAGGCGGAAACAAGCGGACCGCCGGGCATCGCAAAAATGAGGTCACGAAGCACGACGAAGCCTGAAGATGCGGCCAGGACCGATCCGATACCGGTTGCGGCTGCGGTGAAGAGAATCGGTGCCATAGCATCTGACGCGCCCTGGCCGATAACCTTCTTCTCGCCCTTGAGGTTCTTCCTGTAGACGAATGCGGCAAAGACAATGCCGACAATCATTGCAAGCAGGATGCTGTTGGGAATCTGCAGGGCACTTCCACCGAAAACGAACACCAGGAGCGCGATCATGGGAACGACGGCCTCGACGATGCCAGGCATGACATCCGGCTTGACTTCGTTTATCTCGAGCGTGCAATCATAATGCTCGTTCTTCGCACGCGCTCGCTTAATGGACCACTTGATGTAGAGAGCGGAAAGAACGATTGTGATGATCGTTGCAGTGACACCGAGGATTGGAGCTGACGTAATCGTCACGCCGCAACCCGCCGCAGTGATAATGTTGCAGTTGTTCGGGGTGCCCGGAATCATGCACATCGTGAACGAGCATGCACCGAATGCGAACGGTGCCACGAACAGGTGCCACGGAAGATCCATTTCCTCGAACATGGGCTTCGCAATCGGGATGATGGCGAACATGACCACGAACAAGGAAACGCCACCATACGTGAGTATGGCAGTAACGATGCCTATGCCCATTACCACTGCAAAGTCACTGTTCTTGCCAATCTTTCCCATAAGCCAGTCTGCCAAGGTCTTGGCTGCGCCAGACGCATCGAGGTACTTGCCGAAAATCGCAGACAACACGAAAATCGGGAAGTTGTTCCTGACGAAATTACCGAGACCAACCATGAATGAATTCGTCGGATCGCTAATCATGTATTCGACGAGATTCATCTGATTTGTCAGGATGATGATTGCGGCGGTTATGGGCGCGGTAATCATTACAGTGTAGCCCTTCATCGCGGCCACGATGAAGAATGCCAAGGCAGCAAAGATGCCTATCAATCCTATGATTTCCATTTTCCCTCCCTCTTTCTCAGTTTTCTAGAGACGCGGTGCTTCTGCGAGCACCGTATTCGCGCATCGCCAGCAAGACGGGCCGGCGACGCGCGTTTCGATTACGCCATGTCGTTTCGAGTGGCGCGTAGGTATTCCTCTTCCGTATCGAACTTCATGCGAAGTTCGTTTCGAGCAATCGTTCCCTCATCGAATGAGGTGAGCGAGTCCGCATCCTCGAACATCGTTCCCAGGTCTCCTCGTGCGCTGTTGAGCTCTATCGCACGATTGGGGTCATAGGGGATAACGGGTTCCTTTTCGCGCTTGCCCCAAATGAGATAGGCAGGCTTAGTGATTTCGGGCGAGGGCATGCCAGGGCAGCTCCTCGTATCGCCATACTTCTCGACAAGGTCGTCGAGAGAACCAAAATCAAAGGCGCGCAGAGGGCAGGAGACAGCACAGATAGGCTGCTTGCCTTCTTCGAGACGATCGATGCACATTGTGCATTTGGTCATCTTCACGCCAGCGTCGGTCTCGTGAAACCTGGGCGAACCATACGGACATGCGTCATAGCACTCACGACAGCCAACACACTTGCTCTCGTCAACGAGGACCGCGCCGTATTTCTCTTCCTTGTAGATTGCGCCCTCCGCACATGCCTTCATGCAGGAAGGGTCCTCGCAATGTCCACACGAAAACGCGAGTGCATTGATCCTGACGTCAGGGAAGGTTCCCGTTTCCCATTCATATACGCTCATCCATTTCTCGGAGCCAGGCTCGAGGCTATTCCAGTCCTTGCATGCCACGCTGCAAGCCTGACACGCGTAGCAACGGTTCATGTCAAAATGAAATCCATACTGAGTCATCTGTCTACCCTCTCTCACCTAAAGCAGCACGTTTGTCGAGAACAAACTTTGCTCCGCGCATTCCCGCACGCTCCGCTTCCGGGCCAAAACCCTCGGTATCGCCATCAGCGACCTTCTCGACTTCGACCAACCCTGCCGTGAGCAACGCCCCGACGATATGAGGAAGATGAATATCATTGAGGAGCATATTGGGTGCGCCCCTGAAATCCATGCCAAAGGGATTGAGATCGGTCTTGCCGCCCCCGCCCTGGAACCACGCGCCGTGATGAATCGCCGCGGTCCCTGGCGTCATGCGATTCGTGACATATGCAGCAAGCGTCACTTCGCCCGTGGGGCTATAGACACGAACCGTGTCTCCGTCCTTGATCCCGCGTGCTTTTGCATCGACACCGGAAATCCACACGCCATGTCTGTAGCACTCCTCACGAAGCATGGGATTGTTGTCGTTGCTGGAATGCTGACGATAGACCGAAACGGGTGTTACGAGCGACAGGGGATATTTCCGCGCCTTGGG
>USOR01000029.1 GCA_900556425.1 uncultured Coriobacteriaceae bacterium | reverse complement strand
TGCGCGGCACCGATACCGGCGTACGCCTTGTAGGGCGTCGTGTAGATGGGATAGTCGAGCGCGCGCCCGAATGCCTCGAGCGCGTTCTCGTAATCCTTCGTACCCAGCAGCGCCGTGCCCAAGTTGACGTAGAGCGACGGCCTGCGCTTCTCGGGACTGCCCGTGAGTGCCTTGAGGTAGTACTCGGCGGCAGAGCGCGGGTCATTGCTCTTCACGTAGCAATTGCCAATGAGGTGGTAGAACTTGCTGAGGTCGGCGGGCGCAAGACCTGCAACGTCATGCGTGCAGGCGATGAAGCCCTCGAGGGCGGCCTTGTAGTCACCCTTGGCATAGGCTTCCTGCGCCTCTTTGAAAACCTCGACTTTCATGATGGAAAGCTCCCTTTGGTAGACGTGCGCCTACTAGTCTGCGTTCTCGATCGTGATGTTCTCGATGACGCTACCAGCGCGAAGCTTGCTGATGACGTCGAGGCCCTCGATGGTGTCGCCGAAAACCGTGTAGTCGGTGTCGAGGAAGTGCTGGGGGCCAAGGCAGAAGTAGAACTGGCTACCAGCAGAATCGGGCATGGAGCTGCGTGCCATTGCCAGAGTGCCATCCTCGTGCGAGTTGTTGGGGTTGGTCTTCCACTCGCCCTTGATGGAATAGCCGGGGTTGCCGGTACCCGGCATGCCCTCGGGGCCGCTCTTGCCGGCGGCGACGTCGGCAGCGGACATGTCGCGCGTATTGGGGCAGCCGCCCTGGATCACGAAGCCCGGCACATAGCGATGGAACTTCAAGCCATCGTAGAAGCCCTTCTGGGCGAGCTCGACGAAGTTGCCGACGTGGATGGGTGCGTCCTCGCCGTGAAGCTGGACGCGAATCGTGCCCTCATCGGTGGTGATGATGGCGACTTCCTTGCCATTGGGCTTATATTCCGGCGTATACAGAGCCATGATTCCTCCTGAATGTAGTACATGATGAAGTTGCTAAACTCTATGATTTTAGACGATAAGTGAACAGACGGCAAAAAGGCCAGCGGCAATAGCCCCTGGCCTGCGGTTTTCTGGTGCCCCCTACAGGATTCGAACCTGCGGCCTTTTGCTCCGGAGGCAAACGCTCTATCCAGCTGAGCTAAGGGGACCAGTTTGTAAATCTACCACATCTAGGACGTCTTCGTGAGAATCGCGACCGTCTCGACATGATAGGTTTGCGGAAACATGTCGACTGGGGTCACGCGCTCCACCTGGTAGCCCCCTGCCTGGAGCTGGACCAGATCGCGGGCAAGCGTCGTCGGATTGCACGACACGTAGGCAATTGCGTGAGCGCCACTTGCACACAGGCCCTGAATGGCCTTCTCGCCCAGGCCGCTGCGTGGAGGATCGACGACGACCTTGTCGGGTGCGCCCAGGCCGCTCAGCTCGCGTGCGGCATCGCCCCCGATAACATCGGCGTCCAGCTTGTTGCGCTCGAGATTGCGCCGCAAGTCGCGCACCGACGAGCCAGCGGACTCGACCGCCGCAACGCGCTGTACCTCGTGCGCAAACGGCAAGGTGAAGGTGCCGGCCCCCGAGTAGAGGTCGAGCATGTAATCGAGCCCGTTGGGATGGAGCCCTTCGAAGACGAGACGCGTGAGTACCTCGGCACCTGGCGTGTTCACCTGGAAGAACGAGGGCGCCGAAATGAGCATGTTCATGCCATTGATGACCTCGTTCCAGGCCCCGCGTCCCCGCAGCGACTCGACACCGGCGACCTTGCGCTCCTTTGCCGAGCCCTTGAGCAACACGCGTGTCACACCGAGGCCCTTCACGGACATGCTCTCGCCCACCACCTGCGCAACGCGCGCACGCGGAAAGCGCCCCGTATTCGTCCAAAGGGCAACCTCGACGTCGTTGGTACGTGTCGAAACGCGGATGCCCACACGCTCGATGCCGAGGTCCTCCTGCCCTGCGGCAAAGCGCAACGCCCCCGTAAGTGCCTTGGGAGCCTGCGAGAACTTGCCAGGGATGAGCGCACAGCTCGAAATCGGCGTGAAGTCGCCGCCACGTGCATGCATGCCGAGTGTGAAGCGTCCCGCCACGTCGAGCCCGACCTCGAACTCGACCTTGTTGCGGTAATGCCATTCGCGCTTGCTCGCGATGCAGGTGGGCACGTGCGCCTCGACCCAGGCGGCGTCCATGTGCGCGATGCGTTCGAGCGCATCGACAACGGCCTGGCGCTTCCAGCGCAGCTGCGCGTCGTAGGCAAGGCCGGCCCAGGGACAGCCCCCGCACCTGCCGCTCGCGGCTTCGGGACACAGGGGCTGCACGCGCTCGGGAGACGCCTCGACGAGGTTCTCGAGCCTTGCGCGCACGAAGCGGTCGTCAGTATTCACGTACTCGACCTGGCACTCGTCACCGGGAAAGCCCCCTGCGACGAAGGCGACGCGCCCATCGGCAAGATGGCCCACGCCATCACCGCCGTACGCGAGCGATTCGATGGAAATTGTCTCGGTGTTCATATGGGTAATTACCTTCGGACATGACGAAGGGCTGCCAAAAGAGGATTCACCCCTCTCGACAGCCCTTGCTCATGTACCTGATGCTTAGAGGCTCAGCGAATCGGTCGGGCACACGGAGACGCAGGAGCCGCAATCGATGCACTCATCGGCATTGACCACGGCATGATCGGCGATGGTGATCGCGTCGACGGGGCAGGCATCTGCGCAAGCGCCACAGGCGATGCAGGTATCCTCGTTCACAGTTACGGCCATGGGAATCCTCCTTCTCTACAGTCCGCACCTTGCGGGCTGTCAAAAAACAACACGGAGCAGATTGTAGCCAAAATGGGAGGCGTGATGCCGCACGATTGGATGTCGAGCGGTAAATGACAGCAGACATCTGCGTTCGGATGATGACACAGGCGCACGTTGTGACACCTTCGGTGAATTTTGAACGCAGTTCAATACTATGCACGCGTATTTAGGGCATAATGTGCTCACATCGAAAGGAGACCGAGTTGCCCTCGTCAAGCCGTAACCGCAAACGCCGCCAGAAATCACAGCGACGCTCAGTCAATCTCCTCACCATTCTTGGATGCATCGCCGGAGCATTTTGCCTGGTGGTCGTCCTTGCCTGCGTGGTAGGCGCGACCTGGCTCATAGGCCTGCCCGATTACAGCACCATCAGTTCGTACGCGAACACCGGCATCACGACCATCTACGCGAATGACCGCGAGACGGTCCTCGCGAAGCTCTATCTCGAAAACCGCATCGAGGTTACGCAGGACGAGGTCGTCGATTACGTGCTCGAGGGAACGATCGCCACCGAGGACGAGCGCTTCTACGAGCACGGCGGCATCGATCCCATCGGCATTGCCCGTGCCGTCATCGTCAACGCCGCCTCCCGCGGTGCCTCCGAGGGTGCCTCGACCATCACCCAGCAGCTCGTGCGCAATACCGTCCTGCTCGACGAGATGAACGACATCTCCATCAAGCGCAAGGTGCGCGAGATGTACATCGCCTCGCAGGTCGAGCGCCAGTACAGCAAGGATGACATCCTCATGATGTACATCAACGTCGTCAACTACGGCGATGGCTGCTATGGCATCGAGGCGGCAAGCCGCGACTACTTCGGCAAGCACGCCGACGAACTCACGCTCTCCGAGGCGGCCCTGCTCGTCGGCATCCCGCAATCGCCCAACGCGTATAACCCCCGCGAGCACATGGACAAGGCGATGGCACGTCGCGCAACCGTGCTGCAGCGCATGCTCTCGAACGGCTACATCACGCAGGCCGAGTACGACGAGGCGCTCGCAGACACGCCCGTGCTCTCGACCGAGAAGATGACCGACGAGACCATCTCCGACATCGCCCCCTACTTCATCGACTACGTGCGCCGCGAACTCGACGAGAACCCGCGCTTTCCCGCCACCGTCATCGCGCATGGCGGCCTGACGGTGTACACGACGCTCGATCCCGATTTGCAAAAGGACGCCAACGACGCCATCGCGCAGAACATGCGCTGGAGCGATAGCCAGCTCGATGCCGCACTCGTCTCCGTCGTCCCCGACGACGGCAAGATTGTCGCTATGGTCGGCGGCAGGGATTACGAAACCAACAAGTTCAACCTCGCCACGCAGATGAGCCGCCAGGCTGGCTCCTCCTTCAAGACCTTCACCTTGCTCTCCGCCCTCAACGAGGGTCTCGACCCGGATAACACCTACATCGACTCCTCAAGTCCGGTGCAAGTCGGCAAGGACTGGACCGTCAACAACTCCGAGGGTCACGGACACGGATCGATGAGCGTCACCGACGCCACCATCTCCTCAGTCAATACCGTCTACGCGCAGCTCGTCCACGCCATCGGAGCACAGAAGACCATCGACATCGCCCACGCCTGCGGCATCAAGTCCGAGCTCGAGAAAGACGACACGGTCTCGCTCGGCTCAAGCGGCGTCAACCCACTCGAAATGGCAAGTGCCTATGCCACGATCGCCAACGGCGGCTACTACTACGAGCCCTACGCCGTCACCGAGATCGTCGACCCTTCCGGTAAGACCGTCTACACGCACGAGGCCGAGCAGCCGCAGCGAGTGCTTTCGGCGGCCGTCGCGCAGAAGGCAACCGACATTCTCGAGCGCGTCATTAGCTCGGGTACGGGCACGAGCGCCAACCTCAACAACGGCCAGCCCTGCGCCGGCAAGACGGGTACCTCCGAGCATGGTCGTGACCTCTGGTTCTGCGGGTTCACGCCGCAGTACTCCACGGCTGTCTGGGCAGGCTATCGTATCGAGCGCGAAACCTCGATGTACGGCGGCAGCACGTGTGGCCCCATCTGGCGCGACTTCATGAACGCGGCGCTCGCAGGCCAGCCCATCAAGCAATTCCCCTCGACGAGCGAGAAGATCAACTACAAGCCGGCACGCACCTGGGACTTCACCAAGGACGTCACGATCATTGGCGGAGACGACGATTGGACGCCCCCCGAAGAGTCCTCGAGCACGAGCAGCTCCTCGACCGACCCAAGCGCGAGCTCGACGGCAGACCCGAACACCCCCAATCCCGAACAGCCCCAAGAGCCGAGTGACCCGGGTTCGGAAGGCGGCAACGAGGGCGGTGGCAACGAGGGCGGTGGCGGCGGCGAGCCCGCACCCGAACCCCCGGCCGAATAAGCGTTGGCCAGAGGAACCATTGACGCTGTGATAGTATTCCCGCAGGAGGAAAGACCGCATGTTTGAAGACACAAAGGCCGTCGCGTTTGCACTCGACGGCACGGTATACCGGGGCTCCAAGCTCATCGACGGCATTGACGAGGTCATTCGCCATTGTCGCAAGCTGGGCAAATCCGTCTTCTTCCTCACCAACAACTCCTCCGAGACCCGCTCCCAGATCTTTCACAAGCTACGCAACATGGGCATCGACTGCACCTTCAGAGAGGTCCTGACGAGCGGATACGCCGCGGCTCTTTACGCGCATCGCGAGCGCCTCACCAACATCTACGTGTGCGGCTCCAAGAATCTCGTCAGCGAGTGCGAAAAGCTCAGCGTGCATTCCGTCGAGCCCGAAGAGGCCGAGAACATGCTCATCGGTCTTGACCCGGAATTCGACTATGAGAAGCTCGCCATTGCCAGCAACGTCGCCCTCAAAGTCGACAAGGTCATCGCCTGCAACAAGGAGCGCTCCTATCCGGGTGAGGAAGACTGCCTCATGCCCGGCTGTGGCGGCATGGTCTCCTCGGTCGAGTGGTGCTCGGGGCGCATGGTCGACCTCACGATCGGCAAGCCCAACACGTTCATGCTCAAAGAGGTCAGCGAGCAACTCGGCCTGGCACCGGAGGAGATTCTCGTCGTGGGCGACAACTACGACACCGACATCGTCATGGCAGGCAAGTTCGGCAGTCCCGCAATCATCATCAGCTCGCATGTCTACGGAGATGCCGTGAGCGTGGAAAACGTTGGCGAGCTGCTTAACCTCATCGGCGAGACGGCAAAACCAGAGTAGTCCGCGTCCACTGTCATTTCGACCGGAGCCGCCGCCAGGCGGCGCAGTGGAGAAATCTCTCCGTCCTAGAACTTGTTTCTCAGGATATTCCAGCGCAGCTTGCTCGTGCGTGGATTCGTCGGCAGCATGATGTCCGTGCGTCCGGCAAGAAAGCGACGCGCCTTGGCCGAGACATGCCTGACCGCGACCGCCTCGACGAGCTTGGCGGCATCCGGATTCATGGATTGTTCGTACTCGCGCAAAAGCACCCGCGCCATGGTGGTCGCCTGGTTCGCAAGCTCGGGGTCGAGGTCATCGCAGGCAGGCGGCACTGACTGGCCTGGTGCGAGGCGTCTATCGACGTAGCAATGCGGCAAATCGCAAAAGACGTAGCCATCGCAGTAGAGTGCGACTGCGTGAATCCAGGTATCGTAGCTGCGCGCGAAGTCGAAGACGGGATGGCGGCGCAGGAGCTTAACGAGCGCCCCGTTCATGAGCATCGTGCAGCCCAGAGCCCAGTTGCGTACGAGCAAGAGGCTGCCCGGATGCGATGCGCAAACCTCGTATCCGTCGAATTCGTCGCCAATCGCCCTACCCCGCGCATCGATGCAAACGCTGCCCGCGTAGTAGAGCTCGGGACGACTCGTGTTCGCCGAGATGTGGTCGGTGCCGGCCGCGAGCTTGCCGGAAAGCCAGATATCGTCCTGGTTCGCAAGCGCAATGTAATCGAACGCCTCGACCGGCGCATCGTAGACGAGCTGCATGATGGTGCGTGTCTTGCCCTGGTGCGTGCTGTTGTAGATGATCTCGATGTTGTCGTGCTCGGAAGCGTAGGTCTCGAGGATTCGAAAGGTGTTGTCGGTCGAGCAATCATCGGAGATGCGCACGAAGACCTCGACGCCCTCCTGATTCAAGATGCTGTCGAGTTGCTCGGCGAGGTGCTCCTGACCATTGTAGGTGGCCATGAGAACGAGCACGCGTGCGATGCTGCTCATGACCCCCCTTTCGAGCTGCGTTGCCCAGCTTGCCAGCTGGCGGAGGGACAGGGATTCGAACCCTGGAGGCGGCTCAGCACCGCCTGACGGTTTTCAAGACCGTTGCATTCAACCACTCTGCCATCCCTCCGCATGTGGCGCGCATCGCTGTATTCTACACCAGACAAATGCACATGCACCCATCTGGCTGCTGCGCATTTACGCGAAGAGCGAGCCGACCGTCTCCTTGAGATATGCGGCGATCTTGGGGTCCTTCATGGCCTGGGCGACGTTCGCGGCAATCCACGAGGGAACCGTGCCCGTGTCATATCCATCGCGCGGATCGATGACGAGCGCATACATGTCCTCATGGTCGAGCAGCGATACGAGGGCATCGGTGAGTTGGATTTCTCCACCGGCACCGGGCTCGGTCGTGGCAAGCAACTCCATGACCTTTGGAGTCAGCAGGTAGCGACCGAAGCTCGCGAGATTACTCGGCGCGTCCTCGAGCGCCGGCTTCTCGATCATCTCCGTGACCTTCCAGACGCCATCGCCCAGATCCTCGCCGCCGATGATGCCAAAGCGGCTCACTTCGTCATCGGATACGGGCAGTACGGCAATCACGCTCGCATTGCCATGTGCCTCGGATATCTCGCGCATCTTCTGGCAGATGCCATTCTCGGGTACGAGCACGTCACCGAGCATGACGAAGAACATGTCGTCGCCAGTCTCGGACGCGGCGACGTGAACGGCATGACCGAGGCCAAGCGGCTCATCTTGGTACACAAAGCTCACGGGCAGCGCACCCGCATGCTCGACGGCATCGGCATACGTATCCTTGCCCACGCCGCGCAAATGCTCGACAAGCGCGTCATGCGGAGAAAACTGATCCTCGATAGACTTCTTGTCACGGCTGTTGACGATGATGACCTCGTCGACACCCGCCTCGAGAGCCTCTTCGACGATGTACTGAATCGCCGGCTTGTCGAGTACGGGGAGCATCTCCTTGGGCTGAGCCTTCGTCGCAGGCAAGAAGCGGCTTCCCAAACCAGCAGCGGGTATTACAGCTTTCATCTTTCCTCCTCGATGCAGGCGACGATCTTCTCGCCCATCTCAGTCGTTCCCAGAACATGCCCGGCGTCCGTCGCCTCCTGCGCGATGTCAGCCGTACGCCAACCCCGCGTCAAGACGCAATCGACCGCGCGTCTCACATCGGATGCGGCCTCATCCAAACCCAAGCCGTGCGCAAGCATCATAGCAGCCGAAAGCACCTGAGCCAGGGGATTGGCGATGTTTTTGCCCGCGATATCGGGAGCCGAGCCGTGACAGGGCTCGAATAGCGATGTCCCGTCCCCGAGCGAGGCACTTGCGAGCAAGCCAAGCGACCCTGCCAGCACCGATGCCTCGTCGGAAAGTATGTCGCCAAAGGTGTTCTCGGTGAGGATGACATCGAACTGCCCCGGATTCATGACAAGCTGCATCGCGCAATTATCGACGAGCATGTCGACAAGCTCGACATCGGGATAATCGACGGCGACACGATGCACGACCTTTCGCCAGAGACGTCCCGTGTCGAGAACGTTAGCCTTGTCGACACTCGTGACCTTGCCACGACGCTTCACAGCCGCATCGAAAGCCTGCCGCGTGATACGCTCGATTTCGTACTCGTCATACTGCATGACATCATGCGCATGCATCCCCGCGGCAGTCTCCACGGTTGCGTGCTCGCCGAAGTACAGACCTCCCGTGAGCTCGCGGACGATGAGGATATCGCAACCGCGCACCGCCTCGGGTTTGAGCGGCGAGGCGTCGACAAGCGCATCGTAGACGTACACGGGGCGCAGGTTCGCATAGAGCCCGAGCTCCTTGCGTATGCCGAGAAGCCCGTCCTCAGGACGCGGCTTGTCCGGATCAACCGTATCCCACCGCGGACCCCCGACGGCCCCGAGCAGCACCGCGTCGGCGCGGCGGGCAAGTTCGAGCGTTGCCTCGGGAAGTGCGTTGCCGCATGCGTCAATCGCACAGCCGCCGATAAGAGCCTCGATGCATGTGAACTCGATGTCGTACTTGCGTCCGACGGCATGCAAAACATCGAGCGCGACTTGCATGATCTCCGGACCGATGCCATCACCTGGCAAGACGCAGATCTCGTATCGTTGCTTGGTCACGGTCATCACCTGTGCATCTTCGTGCGGGCC
>USOR01000028.1 GCA_900556425.1 uncultured Coriobacteriaceae bacterium | reverse complement strand
GGCACGCCCGAGAAGGTCGCGAAGGTCGAGGAGAGCCACACCGCGCGCTTCCTGCGTGGCCTGCTGCCTGCTTAGCGGAGGCGCACGACTACGCGCTAGCCTCTTTTTGGAAGCTGGGCTCCGTCCAACGCCCTGCACAGGCGTGGGGGCAGCACCTGACTTTCCCGTATGAAGCCGGGCGTGGAATCATATTGAACGCGCACGAGCATTTCGATGGGCCACTGCATCTGGTTGCGACACCATTCCAAGAACGTGTCGGTAACCCCGATTATCGCCTGGTCAATGGCAATGATGCGGTAAAGCGTCTCCGCCTCGGCCATGTCCTCATCGATGAACTCCTCACGCAAGAGCTCTCTCATGAACGAGATAAAGGTCTCGCGAAAGTTATTCTGACCCTCGTGAAAGGGCAGCTGGCAGAAGAAGCCCTTGTGCTCGACAGCAAACGAATATGCCTCGAAAACGGTCTCCGCGAAATAGGCTGGTCGTACGTACGTCTCCAGAATGTTCGTCGTCAGATACCCAATGAGATCGTTGACGTCATTGAAATGGTTGTAAAACGTTTGTCTGGCAGTGCCAGCCTGGGCAACGAGGGCGGTGACAGTGACATCTGATAGCTTGCGGCTTTCGCAGAGGCTCAAAAGCGCATCGCAGTAGAGTTTCTTCGTGAGATTTGCGTCTGGCATATGCCCTCCACCAATTCAGTGCGAACTAATCCCAAGACCTCATCTGGCGTGCTCTTTGCGCAACAATCGAGCCCAGCGAGTATATCACGCTCATCATGCCGTTCGCGAAGCCTCGCCTAGACGATATGCCCTCGTTTGTCTATTCGACATATCAGGCGCGCGTAGGATGTTCCCCATCTTGGAAGCACGATGGGGAGGAAAATGATGGATGCAGAAACCATAGTGGTGGGCGGCGGCATCGCCGGCATGAGCTGCGCACGCAAGCTCAAGGACAATGGCCGCGACGTGCTGCTCATCACAGACGAGCTTGGCGGCCGAGTTTGCTACGACCCCGAGCTGCACAATAACTTCGGCGCTGTCTTTTGCATGGAAAACTACGATAATGCCTTCAAAATCGTCGACAAGGATGGATATCTCGAAGTCGCGCTCGGCAGCCTCATGCTGCACAGCACGCCAACGAAGAAGTTCAAGGGCACGAGCCTCACCATGATCTCGAGCCTGCCCCAGCTTCTGAAGTTTCGTTCTTTCATGAACAAGGACTTCATCCCTGAGTACTCTCGTTATAAGAAAGATTGCGAGACGATGCCCGCGGCAAAGGCCCTCGATGCCCATCCCAAAATCAAGCGCTTCTACCACATGAAAGCAAGCACGCTCATCGAGGAACTCGGCATCCAGAAGATTGCTGACAACTTCATATCGAAGTTCGCCTACGCATGCACGGGCTCCCGCATCAACGAACTTAACGCGCTCGACTTTCTCAATGTCGCACAAGGCGTCGTAATAAAGCTCTTCAACTTCACCTTCGATGCAGACAAGTTCATCGCATTGCTTGATGGCAAAGTCGAGATTGCAACGGTCACGGGTGTGGAGAAGATCCAAGGCAGCTGGAAGGTCACGACAAGCGACGGCCTTGAGCGCACCTGTGAGAATCTCGTTGTCGCCACCACCGGCCTCACAACGCAGCGCCTCTTGGGCGTCGAGGAAATCAGGCAGCCAACAAAGCTCGTGAGCTACCTCGTCAAGGGAACCCCGAACGCGCAAATTGCTGAGGCGAAGGCGCACTACTATAGCGACGAATTTGACACGATCGCCATAGCGCAACGCGATGATGGCCTTTTCAATGTCTTTAGCCGCGATGAAATCGACCTAGGTGAGCATTTTGACCAATACGAGGTCATCAAGTACCGCGTTTGGCCTGAGGCGCTATTCACGTATGGCGACAGCATCCTCAGGCAAGATTGGGACGACAATTGCTACATCGCTTGCGATGTGAACGGGCTTGGGGTCGAACCGGCAGCCATCTCCGGCATTTACGCGGCAAACAGGATTCTGGGCATCGCATAAGAAAGCTCGAGCAACAAGCGCCTATCAAGGAGTGTCAATGGAAAACGTAAATCCCTATATTCCGGCAACCAAAAAGGATGCCGAGCACCTCAAACGCATGCGGGCACGTGTCTGGCCGCAGTTCTGGCTCTGCGTGGTCATCCTCGTTGCGATAATCACCACTTGCTGGATTCACTTCGGGTGGATTCAGACGCTTGTCGGCTGCATCGTGGTATTCGTGATTGGCTTCGGCGTGCTCGCAGGCTACGGCATGAAGCACGCCTGCTCGGAGGAAGAAGTGAGGCTATGCGAGGAGGCGCTGCCGGGCCATGACATCCTCTCGCCTGAAGATATCCGACTCACGGGTGGTCAGTCGTTCGATTTCGATTGCGCGCCGCAAGACCTTTATCCGTACCTTGCCCAAATGAACCTCACCAAGGCCGGCTTCTATAGCTTCCAGGTGCTCGAGCGTCTTTTCGGGTTTCACATTCGCAACGATTACTTCGTGCGCCCCGAATGGCAGCCCGTGCAACCCGGCGATTGGATGTATTACCACCAAAACGGCATGGGTACGGGAGTCGTAGACGTCAAGCCCAACGAATACATCCTCACCTACTCGGACACGCGCTTCAAGCCAACGCAGGAACTCGCCGTTGCCTGGAGGCCTAAATGGATGAAGGGCTTTGCCTGGACGTGGAACTTCATCTTGCAGCCGACGAACGGTGGAGAGGGCACGCATTTCATCAGCTACCTGCAGGCGTGGTGGCCCGAGGAAACCTCGAAGCTCACCATAGCTCGGCTGACACTGCAATGGGGGCTTCCCTCTAACTTCATGATGCACAAGATGGCATCGAAGATGGGCAAACTCGCTTGCAAGCGGGCGCAGGAAAGGCGAGCAGAAGCCTTGCGCTAACTCTGCAAATCAAAGAAAAGACCCAACAGAAACGAGGCTGACATGGAAAATGCAAATGGCGTCACGCTCGACATTGACGAGCAAATAAGAACAACGCCCAACTCTGCTGCATCCACCACCGACCGCGTACGCAACTTCGATGGAACAGTTCCCGCAGACGGGGAGCTCCCCTCCTTCTATGCAAACATCGACGAGCAGGGAAACGTGCTATTCCTCGATGCGGAGAGGCTCGGGCGCAAGACGGCAGGACCGGGACCCAGGCCAATCTACAAGAACAAGCCCAACGGCCTCGGCATCAAGAACTTCATCGTCACGCACACCTCGGCGCGGCAATGGAACTGGAAGGTCGTCCTCAAGGTATTCGCTTGGATACTCAACATGTCCAAGGTGCTAAAGAAGCCCGGCTCCCTCGGCGACAGAATCTATCGCAAAGCCATGATGTTCGATCCGCCTGAGCAGTCCTATTCGGCGGGCTTCGCTTTTAACCTTAACGTTGACGTTCCCGAGGATAGACCCGGCACCGCACACTACAACGACTATATCGTGCACAAAAACACGGATCCGGCAAAGCAAGCCTTCGCATGCAAGCATGACGAACCCGATGGCAAATCGGCAAAGGCCAAGACAATCGAGATCAACAAGCGCATAAGCGATGATGTCGACCGTGATACGGCGACAGTGACGCTGCCCATCGACCTCGTAAAGAAGGCAATTGACGAGGCCGAGTACATCGGCGGCATGAAGGAGTGCCTATGTCGCGCGGGGCGCGATTGCCAGGATTACCCGCATGATCTGGCGTGCCTGTTCCTCAACCTTGGCGGCCGCGTCGTCGTCGACCATGGCATGGCGGTGGAGCTCACAAAGGAGGAGGCATATGAGCGCGTGGAGAAAGCCGCTGCCCTCGGTCTCACCTGCCAGTCGCTCTGGGTTCAAGTCGAGCAACTCATCTGGGGCTTCAAGAACGACCAGATGGACGCTTTCCTTGAAATTTGCTTCTGCTGCCCGTGCTGCTGCGTGGGCATGAACCTCTCCAAGAATGGTCCGCGCAACATAAAGCGCGGCTTCATTCCCAGTGGCTGGACGGCCGTGGTCGACCATGACCGTTGCACAGGATGCGGACATTGCCTGGATAGCTATTGCCCGCAAGATGCCATTCACTTCCGTGAGAGCGACGGCAAGATGGTGGTCAATCAAGAAGTCTGCCTTGGATGCGGGTATTGCCGTTCGCGCTGCCCCGAAGGCTCGATATCCATCAAGCAGACGATGCCCATGCTCGACAGTGTGCAGGATTACTTTCTCGAGCAAGCCCAGCTCAAGATTGTTCCGGGCGTATACCGCAAATAGCCATGGCCAACTCGAAAGAGCTGTATTGCGAGGCGCTGCTTCGGATGTGCGAGACGCAGCGCCTCGGCAAGATTACGGTAACCTCGCTCATAAAGGAGACGGGCACCGCTCGTCAGACCTTCTATAACAACTTCCGCGACATTAACGACCTCGTGAGCTTCATTCCCATCCATTATCTGACCACAGGCGGAGTGCCTATCAACGCAATCGAGAACATACGCCATGCCTTCGTCTACGCCCAGCACCACAAGGGCTTCTTCAGCCAACTGCCAGACCATGCAGGGCAAAACAACTTCCGGGACACCATCGTAAGCTGGCTGCAAGAGGCGAGCTATGAGGAGCACATCGATCCGTCTTTGCCGCCAGACGAGCAGCTTCTGCTCAAACTCAAGATCGATGTGTACCTCTATGGCATAGTCGACGTCTTCTTGCAGTGGTGCAAAACAGGCCTGGAATGGTCGTTCGAGGTCGTGCTCGACGCCATCTGGGAATGCTCCCCCGCATTCTTGCGTAAGCGGCCATTGCAGCCAGCAATACCCAGCTAGGCCTCGACGGGATAACGCACCCCCTCGATGGTCGCCTCCTTGTTGTTGCCCAGGAAGTACTGCTCCCACAAACCCGTCTCTGTTATCTTCTCCTGCTCGCCATTGCGTCTCACGTCTACGGTGACGTCGCCCATAACACGCATGTACGTTGGATTCATGCCGACGAGCTTGCCTAAGAAGCGCTTGATGGGTGTAACGACCTCGAGAAGGCTCCGCGGCATGATGTCACGTTTGCGCTCGAACGTGATGATGTATTCCTCGTCAGGGCTCACCGTTTGCGTATAGACGAGCGTGTCATCCATGAACTTCTTAGTGAAGTCGTTGATGTGGGTGTTCGCCCTCTCGATTTTGGTTATGGACGCGTCGTCATTCAGAATCTTGCCGTCTTTGGCGATGAAGAAGACAGGGAGACGCTTGTTGCCGTACTTCTCTTCGGCGATGATGTCACACGCGATGACCGTGTAATCGCCGACCTTGGCTCTTCCCCAATACCAGTGGTTCATCATGTTCTCGAGACCGGTATAGCCCCAGTTGTGGTCATGATACCCTTTGCCCTTGAGCTTGCGCTCCTTGCCATCGATGACGAGTCTGCCCTCGACGTCGGCTGTGGGAGCGGCGACGAACCAGCCGTACTCTAGCGCTTCTGCGCCTTCGCCGAAATTCCATATACCAGTATCCGGGCGCCACATGGGCGTCGTGGGCGTCATGGTCGCCTCGTAGATAATCTTGCCATCATTAAAGTACAGCTGGTACTTGCCATCGACGTACTTGATATGGCAATTCTCAATCTGGACATCGCAAGGCCCCCCAGCTTTCTTCACGGGCGTGCCCTTCGGACCGCGCACAACATGGTTAATGCGCGTACCGTCCTTTTCTGTTATTTCGAGATCGACCGTTGGCCATGCGGGACCTGGGACATCGAAGTAGTTTTTGGTGAACCAAATTGCGACGACCGTGGTTCCATCATCGAAATTAGCATCCGTGTACCACCACTCGAAGGTTCCCTTTCCTCCCGGCGTGTGCATGTCGTCTTCGAATGGCTGCGGGTTCCCTTTTTCAATTCCGTATTTGCGGTAGTCCTCGTCTCTTGTACATAATCGTGCGGCCTGCGTTGCCATTGGCTCCTCCTTAAGATCTGGGCGTCAATTAGCTGACATTGCCATCTTATGAAGGGGGCATGCGGCAAACCAACAGACGATGAGCAGCGATGTTCTAATCGGGTGGACAATCAGGCTGGTGTGTCCAGATTACGGATAGATACAGAATACGAAGCTCTCCGCTTTGCCACACCGCGCGCTTCCTGCGTGGCCTGCTGCCCACAGACTAGAGGCGATAAAACCAAACATAGGGCATAGCCTCTCGTTGCTCCGAGCATGGCGAGCCAGAGTCACCGTCGTTCTGAGCGAAGCGAGCGCACGCGAGCGGAGTCGAAGAACCTCGCGGTGAGTGGTGATTCAAAGTGAGATTCTTCGGCTCCGGGCACATCCGCCCCTTCCGCTCAGGATGACAGACATAGACGCGTGTTCGCGCTACCTGTTGTCCTCCGCCACTTCGTAGAGCGCCTCGAGAAGCTCCATGGCGGGCGCAAGCGGCGACTCGCCCTTGGCGCAGGGCACCGTGTACTTCTCGGTCTTCGCGAAGTACAGCGCCCGCAGCCCCTCGATCATGGCGCGCGAGCGCTCGTTTGCCATCGCGGCCTTCTTGAGCGCCGGCGACACGGGCGCGACCGTTATCTTGCCGCCCGACTGGGTGATAGACGTGACGCCGCATTCGGATGCGAGCGCCTTGATCTTCGCACGGTCGAGCATGTTCTGCGCGGGCTGTGGCGGCGTCCCAAACTCGGAACGCATCTGATCCGCAATCCTCTCGACATCATCGACGCTTTGGGCGGCGGCGATCTTGCGATAGAACAGCACGCGCTCGTCGGTTTCGGGCATGTATTCCTCGGGAATGAAGAAGTCCGCAGCCAGGTCGATTTGCACGTCCTCGTGCGCAATCCCCTGCTCGCCACGGGCATCGGCCACCGCTTGCGCCAGCATGGACGCGAACAAATCGAAGCCGACGGCGCTCATGTTGCCGCTCTGCTCGGCACCCAGAATGCTTCCCGCACCACGGATCTCGAGGTCCTTCATCGCGATCTTCATGCCGCTGCCCAGGTCCGTGAACTCGCCAATCGCCTGCAGGCGTTCGGTCGCCTCCTCGGTCAGGGGCTTCTCGGGCGGGAAGAGGAAGTATGCGTAGGCCTGCTGGTTCGAGCGACCGACGCGACCCTTGAGCTGGTAGAGCTGCGCCAGGCCCAAGCGCTGCGAATCCTCGATGATGAGCGTGTTGGTGTGCGGGTTGTCGATGCCGTTTTCGATGATGGTGGTTGCGACGAGTACGTCAATCTCACCCGCCGCGAACTGCTCCATCACAGTCTCGATCTGCTTGGCGCTCATCTTGCCGTGCGCGATGCCGATGCGCGCCTCCGGTGCCGCCGACTCGACACGCTCGAGCGCGTCCTCGATGGTGCGCACGCGATTGCTCACGTAGTACACCTGCCCCCCGCGTTCCATCTCGCGCCTGATGGCGCCGCTCACGATGTCCTCATCCCACTCGCCCACATGCACGGCAACGGGGCGCCTGTTGGGCGGCGGCGTATGGATAAGCGACATGTCGCGCACGCCCGACAGCGACATCTGCAGGGTGCGCGGGATGGGCGTGGCCGAAAGCGTCAGTACGTCGACGGATTCGCGCAGGTTCTTGAGCTGCTCCTTATGGCCCACGCCAAAGCGCTGTTCCTCGTCAATGATGACAAGTCCGAGGTTCTTCGGGTTCACATCGCGACTCAGCAGGCGATGCGTGCCCACGAGCACATCGACACTGCCATCGGCAAAGCCCTCGAGCGCAGCCTTCTGCTGGGCACTCGACCTGAAGCGGCTCATGACTTCGACGCGGATGCCGAAGGGCTCGAAGCGGTCGTGAAAGGTCGTATAGTGCTGCTGCGCGAGAATCGTCGTCGGACACAGGATCATGACCTGCTTTTTATCGCTCACGGCCTTGAATGCCGCACGCAGCGCAACTTCGGTCTTGCCAAAGCCCACGTCACCGCAAATGAGGCGATCCATGGGCTTCTCGGATTCCATGTCAGCCTTCACATCGGCGATGGCCTTGAGCTGGTCAGGCGTCTCCTCATAGGGAAAGACCTGTTCCATCTCCTCTTGCCAGACGGTATCCGACGAGTACGAGAATCCCTTGACCGAGGAACGGCGTGCATATAGGTCGACCAGGTCAAACGCGAGCTTCTTTGCCGACTTGCGGGCCTTGCCCATCGCCCGGCTCCAGTCGGCCGTATGCAGGCGTGTGAGGCGCGGGGCCGAGCCATCGGGCCCGACGTAGCGCGTCACGCGGTCGATCTGCTCGACGGGCACGTAGAGCTTGTCGCCTTCGGCATACGAGAGCAGCAGGTAGTCGTGCTCCACGCCCGCGGCCTCCTGGCGCACCATGCCCGAGAACAGCGCGATGCCGTGCGAGGCGTGCACGACGTAATCGCCCGGTTGGTACGGGAAGGTGACCTCGGTGATGTCGATGCGGCGACTCGTGCCGCGCGATCCTCCCCGACGCGAGAGGTCCGCGATCGAGATGATCGTCAGGTGCGCATCGGAGATGATGAAGCCGTTGGGGATGTCGACGTCGACGATGTTGAGATAGCGACGGTCCAGCGGCTTGTCTCCCCGGTCGAGGCATTCCACGAAGGGGATGGAGCAATCGCCGAAGGCAAGCTCGAAATCCTCGCGCGCACGGCGGTCGGGCACGGAGAACAGCGTCGTCATCCCCGCCTTGATCTGCGCTCTGATTGCCGCGTAGAGCTTCTCCTCGCGCCCGGCGACATTGGGACGCTGGATGGCGAGTTCGGCGTCGACCGCCCCACCGATGCGCATGATCGACTGCAGCGTGAGACGCTGACGCGTGCCGAAGTCCATCTTGGCCGGCGGCGCGAACAGGCTCTCGAGTTCGGCGGGCTTGAGCCCCGCCTCGGTCGCCATCGCGCTGATCTCGTCAAAGCGATGCGCCGCGTCATCGAACAGCGAACGCGGCTCCGCGATGACGATGAGCGTGCCCCTCGACGCGTATTGAATGGGCTGGTCGAGCTCCTTGTAGAGGTACGGCGCGAAGCGGTCCATGTCGCCGAAGACGACGCCTTGCTCGAGCATCGCGACCTTGTCCACCGTCTCGCGATTGCTCGCGAGCTCGGCACGCAGCGCGTCCTTGAGCCGCTTGATGCCGCCGGCGCTCACGGCGAACTCGCGCGCGGGCCAGATCTCGGCCCGGTCTATCTCGCCGACGGTCTGCCCCGTGCTCGCGACAACGCGACGCAGCCCGTCCACATCGTCGCCGAAGAACTCGATGCGCACCGCCTCCCGCGCTTGCGCAGGAAAGATGTCTACGCTGTCGCCGTGAACACGGAAAAGCCCCGGCACATCGGCCGCGTCGGACGCGGTGTACCCCATGCCCACAAGCG
>USOR01000027.1 GCA_900556425.1 uncultured Coriobacteriaceae bacterium | reverse complement strand
GGGCTCCCGGTCGAAGTAGTGCGAAAGCGCCTCCTCAGCCTCCTCGACCGAAAGCTCGCAGCAGACGGTATAGGTACCAAAATCGCTCGCATAATCAGACATGCCCGCATACTCCCAGTCAATGAGCGAGATCTCATCATCGGCGCCCACGAGGAAGTTCAGGTAGAAGAAGTCGTTGTGGCACAAGCAAAGCTGGCTACTTTCAGCCTGCACAAATTCATGAAGACGCTGCATGCGCGCGGCCATCTCCTCGAAGCCAGGCACATCGATGACGCCACAGCGTTCACGAAGCAGCGCCTCATAGCGCTTGGATTCCGCATAGAAATCGAACTCCCGCTCGAGTGTCGCGCCCGATTCGTGCAGGGCGCGAGCCATCTGCATGGCACGCTTGGTCTGATTGCCATCATGCGGGTCAAGCTGCGTGCAGTCGGCCACGAAGTGCGATATCTTCCATCCCGTTTTCGGGTCACCGGTGATGAAAGTACTGTCGAGGCCAAGCTCACGCGCGATATTGAGTCCGGCAAGTTCCGCGTCACGATCGATAAGATTCTCGGTTCCCACGCCGGGATGACGGTACACGTACTCCCCGTCGCCCACGCGCACGTGACACGAAAGATTCGTCAACCCCTGCTTGAGGGGATACACGTCACAGATGTCAGCTTTCCTGCACCCGAGTGCGGCCACGATGTTATCGAACGCGAGCGAATCGACGTTCTCGATAAAATGCGGATCGAACTCGCGCAGATCATCGAGTGCATCAAACTCGTGAATCATATCGGCGGAATAGGGCCGGGCAACCATGTACAGCTCGTCGATATGATCGATGAACAGGCTCTCCCACAGTTTGTCCTTCGTCGCGGGAAGGTTCCACTCGTCACGGATGATCTGGGCCATACGCTCGGAAAATGCTTCGTCGAAGAAAACGTGACCGAGCATGATCTGCGAGTCCTTGCCACCGATGGTTACCCCCACGATGCGATTCCTAGCGCCCAGATGCACGCACCACTCGTCCGTCGCGTCCTGCGCGTACTGCGTCGCATAATAGGCGCCGTAAACGTGCGACTCGAAGGGGTTCTCGACAAAGTAGTTGTCCGATGAGCAGACATAGGTGCGCCCCAACTTATCGAGCGCGGCCATGAGCGAGGAGTGATTATTGCGCTTCGCGTAGTGTTCGTTCACGACGATGCGCACACCGAAAAGCTCTTCCAGATAGAAGAAATACTCCTTCTTGTAACCGACGACAACGGTAATGTCATCGATACCCGCTTCCTTGAGCTGGCGAATCTGGCGCTCGATGAGCACCTCATCGCGCACACGCAGCAGGCCCTTGGGCTTCTCGTAAGAGATGGGAGCGAAACGCGTCGAGAGCCCTGCAGCCAGAATGACTGCGTTGTCGACACGATACGGTTCGAGCGCTACTTTGCCTTGCTCCGTCACTTGCAAGCCCTCGGGGGCCGTCTTCTCGAGATTCCCGCGCGCGATTAGCTGGCGTACGGCGGCATTCACCGTCCCCACGGAAAGCCCCGTATGCTCGGCAATCGAGCGCTGGGAGGCAAGTGGTTCCCGTATGAGACTTTGCAAGATGGAGAACTGGTTGCGTGTCAGATCTCCCGCGTTTTTCTCCTCTGTTGCCACCATATGTCCTTTCAGATTCCCCATGGGCACTTCGTTCAGATAAGGCGATGGTATCAGAATGGTGTTCAATTTTCTATTAATTATCTAATTATTGAACGTTTTTGGCTGAGGAGCGGTTCTGCCTGCACCGTATTTCACAAAATGTGAAGCATTGTGTATTCGTAACACCATTTATCCGTGATAGTGTGCCGAATACGGAATTCGTAACACCGCTACATCCGCATTGCTCTATCGTTAGCATCCACAACTTGGACAGAGAGGAGTCCTCCCGTGAAAACCAAACGCCTGCTCATCGCCCTATGCGCCTGTGTCGCACTGCTGCTTGCCCTTGCCGGCTGCTCATCTGCAGCATCTTCAGGCTCTGGCTCGACCCGCACCGTGACCGATGCCTATGGTCGTAACGTAACCATACCAGCCGATGTCCAGACCTGTGCCACGGTCGGTAGCGCCGCGCGTTTCGTCGCCTATGCTGGAGGCACCGACAAACTCGTCGCCGTGACGGAAATGGATAAGCCGGCAACCCTGGCCCGCCCCTATACCGTGGCCTGGGAACAAGTCCTTGCGGAGCTTCCCACGACTTCCAACGGCAATCATCTCATGGAGACAAGCGTAGATGGCGAAGCGCTGCTTGAGATCAAGCCTGACGTCATCATCTCGAGCCGCTCGACCCAGGAATGCGACGAGCTGCAGAGCCAACTCAACATCCCCGTCATCGGCATCAGCTATCAGGACCAGATGTTCACGGAGAACGTCTTCGAGTCCATCCAGGTCGTCGGCGATGTCCTCGGCACCACCGAGCACGCGCAGCAAGTCGTTGACAAGATGAACGGTTGGCAAGCCGACCTCGATAGCCGCACCGCGAACATCCCCGATGCGGACAAGCCGAGCTGCTATGCCGGCGCCGTGAACTACAAGGGCGCCAAGAGCTTCGGCGGCACCTATGCCCAGTATCCGCCGTTCGTCGCCGCGCACATCGACAACGTTGCCGATGGGACGGTCGAATCCGGCTCCGTCGAGGTCACCCTCGAGCAGCTTGGCGAGTGGAACCCGGATTTCATGTTCCTCAACGCCGGCAACATGGAGCTCATGAAGAAGGACTATGCTGACAACCAGGCGTTCTTCGACAATCTCACGGCCTTCCAGACAGGCAATCTCTACACCCAGCCCTCCTACAACATGAACGGCACCAATATCGAGATCGCCATCTGCGATGCCTACTTCGATGCGGCCACCGTCTATCCCGACGCCTTCGCAGACGTCGACCTCGAGAGCATGTACCGCGAGATCCTCGACACCATGCTCGGCACGAATTGCTATGACCAGCTGACGGCCGCCGGTCTCAGATTCGGCAAGATCAGCTTCTAGCTCATCCGCACGTAACCGAGACGAGGCGAAGATGAATCCCGAAGACTTGAAGATGGCACATGCCGCGCAGGCGCCATCCTCATATCGCGAGCAATATCGCGGATACACGAGGTACAAGCGCCTCGTCATCGTGGCGCTTGTCGTCATCCTCCTCGTGCTCGTCTTCGTCTCGATCATGCTCGGGACGGCAAGCCTCTCCCCTCTCGACGTGCTGGCCGCACTCTTCGGACAGGGCGACGAACACGCCCTCATCGTCGTGTGGAACCTGCGCATGCCGAGAATACTCACCGCCATCGTTGGTGGCATAGCCCTTGCCCTCGCAGGCTGCGCGTTCCAGAGCGTGCTGCGCAACCCCCTCGCTTCTGCGAGCACGCTCGGTATCTCCCAGGGAGCGGCTTTTGGCGCCTCCATCGCCATCATCGTCCTGGGCGTCGGATCGTCAAGCGTAGCCTATGAGGGCCTGGGGGCCAGCAATCCCTACCTCACCGTCATATGCGCCTTCCTCGGCGCCATCGCCTCGACCATCGCCATCCTCGCGCTCTCGCGCTTTCGCGATATGACGCCCGAGAGCATCGTGCTTGCGGGCGTGGCGCTTTCGGCGCTGTTCACGGGCGCGACGGCCCTCATCCAGTACTTCGCCGAGGATACGCAAGTCGCTGCCGTCGTCTTCTGGACTTTCGGTGACCTCGGACGCGCCTCGTATCGCGAAATCGCCATCATGGCCGTCATCGCCGCGGCCAGCTTCGTCTTCTTCTATTGCAATCGCTGGAACTGCAACGCAATGGAATCAGGCGAGGGCACGGCCCATGGCCTGGGGCTCAACGTACGGCGCACTCGTTTGCTCGGCATGATCGTCGGTGCCTTTGCCGCGTCGTCAGTCATCGCGTTTTGCGGCACCATCAACTTCATCGGCCTCGTCGCCCCGCACATCATGCGACGCTTCATCGGCAGCGATTACCGCTATCTGCTCGTTGCCTCGGCGCTTGCCGGCGCGGGCATCCTGTTGCTTTCCGACATCATCGCCCGCATGGCGCTCGTCGGTGTCGTGCTACCCATCAGCGCCATCACCTCCTTCGTGGGCGCACCCCTCTTCCTGTACCTGCTCATGAGGGGAGCGCACCGATGAGCGCGGACACGCGTACAGCCCACGGCACCGTCCTCGAGGCCAACGAGATCGCCTTCGCGTACCCTGGTTCCGGCCAGACTCTCGAGAAGGTGAGCGCGCAGATATTGCCCGGGTCGTTTCTCGCCATACTTGGCGTCAACGGCTGCGGCAAGACAACGCTGCTCTCCTGTCTCGATGACATCATTCGCCCACAACGTGGCACCGTCACGCTGGCTGGCGAGGATATCGCCAGCTACACCCGCGAAGAACGCGCGCGCAAGATCGCACTCGTCGCCCAGCACTCCCATGCGCATGGCGTCACCGTCTACGATGCGCTTTTGCTCGGCAGGAAGCCCCACATCAAGGCCGCGCCCAGCGAGGAGGACTTCGCCATCGTCGACCGCGTCATTGACGAGCTCGGACTTGGGCCGCTCGCCCTGCGTTACCTGGACGAACTCTCGGGCGGCGAGCATCAGAAGGTCGTCATCGGACGCGCGCTCGTGCAGGAAACCGATGTCCTGCTGCTCGACGAGCCGACGAACAACCTCGACATGGCCAATCAGGTCGAGGTCATGCACCTTGTCAGAAACGCTGCCCACGAACACGACATCGCATGCGCGGCCGTCATGCACGACATAAACCTCGCCCTGCGCTACTGCGACCGCTTCTGCCTGCTCAAGAATGGCAAGGTGCTCGCAAGCGGAGGTCCCGAGGTGATGACCAAAGAGACGATCGAAAGCGTCTATGGCATGTCCGTGGACCTGGTGCCCTACGAGGACGGCTTTTTCGTAGTGCCAAAGAAAAACGAATGAGACAGTTGCTCTGAGCAACTGTCTCATTAGAAAGGATCCGTGATGAGCATCGGCACGATAGGCGCCTACTTCGACGAACGCGCCGCAACCTGGAACGAGCAGGCCGAACCAGCAGGCCCCAAGCACCTCATGATTGCCCAACTCGCTGGCGTCCGCGAGGGTTCGCGCGTACTCGATGTCGGCTGCGGCACGGGCATCATGGAGCGCGCCTACCTTGAGCTCGGAGCCGCAAGCATCGTCGGACTCGACCTGTCAGAGGCGATGCTCGCCTGCGCACGCGATACCTTTGCCAATGTGCCTGACGAGCGTCTGCGCTTCGAGTGCCGCGACATCCTCGACTACGCGAGTGATGAGCCCTTCGATACCGTGGTCATTTACAACGCCTATCCGCACATCCTCGACAAAGATGCGCTCGTCGAGGCGACCGCATCCCTGCTCGTGCCCGGTGGAAGATTCCTCGTCGCGCACGGCATGAGCCGCGAAACGCTCAACGCGCATCATGCGAACGTGCCGGCAGATGTCACGAGCGACCTGCTTCCCGAACAAGAGGCCGCGCTCGATTGGCAGGATGCGTTCGATATCGACATGATGGCGGACACGCCATTCACGTACTTCTTCGGCGGTTCGAAGCGGTAACGGCACGAGACCGGGACTGGGACAGGGCCCCCTGTCCCAGAAGTCACTTTCTCCAGCGCAACAGTATGACGACGGCTATGGCCGCCAGGGCAATCGAGAGCAGCGCGGGGAATATCCACGAATCGCTCATGGGCAAAAGATCGGTGTTCATGCCGTAGAAGCTGAAGACGGCCGTGGGGATGGACAGCAGCAGCGTCGCCATGGTAAGAAAGCTCATGGAGGCGTTGACATTGTTGCTGACGACGCCCGAAAAGGCGTCCATGGCCTTGGTGATGACGTCGGTGTAGATCGAGCACATCTCGGATGCCTGCCTGTACTCGACGATCACGTCATTGAGCAGCTCCTGGTCCTCCTCGAACAGCTTCGCGAACTGCCCATTCCTGATGGCCTGCAGGGTGGGAGCGGAGCTCTTGAGCGACGTCGACATGTAGAGCAGCGATTTCTCGATGCCGAGCATGTTCATGAGTCCCTCGTTGTTCTGCTTCTTGCGCATCCTGCGCTCGAGGGCCAAGGTCTGCTTCTCCAATATGCGCAGGGCGTCGATGTAGCTTTGCGAGACTTCCAGGAGGACCTCGAGCAAAAAGCGCGTCCGCTTGCCCGTGGAGATGGAAATCGCCTTGTCGTCCTTGAACTTCTCGATGACGGCGCACGAGGCATTGGTCAGGGTCACGACGACGCCTGGATTCTCGATGAGGAGAATGGAGATGGGCTGGGTATCGAATTGCTCGAGTCCCGGGGCCGCCTGGTCATCCATGCCCTCGGCAGCCGGATAATCGACGACGACGAGGGCCTGATTGGCATCCTCGTCCTTGTCGATACGCGAAATCTCGTCGCGATCAAGCATGGCATCGATGAAATCGTCACCTATGCCCAGGTTATCGCGAAGCCACCGGATCTCGTCGTCATCGGGAATGCATACGTTGACCCAGCAGCCCGCCTCGATGCGCTCGATTCTCGCGAGCGCACCGTCAACGGTCTTTAGCAGCTCAATCATGGGATCCGTCTTCTAGTTCATCGACCGCAGGCTCTGGTTCTCGAGCCCCAGATCATCGACCCACTGACGCACCTCGTCGCTGTTTACGGCAGACGGGAAACGCATGCCGCCCATCCACTCCCCGCTCTTGGCGAGGTCTGCGAGGTTCTGGGCGCTGTCACCGATATCGGACGAGGCCGAGGTGCAAAACGGAATGACGGTCTTGCCCGCAAAGTCATTGGCCTTGACGAAACTGGCGACGGGATAGGCCGCCTGACCCCACCAGATGGGATAGCCAATGATGACCGTCTCGTAGGAATCCCAGTTATCGGGCGTGTCCTGAAGAAGGGCGACGTCTTGGAGGGCAGGGTCGGCGTGCTCCTTGGAAACGCGGCTGTTCTCGTCGGTCCAGGCAAGGTCCTCGGCGGAATAGGGCTGCTCGGGCATAATGGCAAAGACGTCCACGTCGTTTTCGTTCACGATGTCCTCGGCGACTTTTGCCGTATTGCCCGTGGCCGAGTAATAGACGACAAGCGTCTTGTTTGCCGCATCCGATGACGCGGCGCTCGACGATGTCGTGCCGCTGCCAGATGTGCCCTGACCACATGCGGTGATGCAAAGCGCCGCATTCATCATGAGCGCCACGCCGAGCACGAGGGCGAGCGCTTTCTTCATTGGCTTCATTGGGACTTCTCCTTCTTGTCAGTGGCGACGGCCTCCTTGACGGCGACCTCGTCGACAATGCCTCCATCGATCGGCTCGTCATCGATCTCATCGACTACGACGGCTTCATCGGATGCGGCAGCGTGCGATGCATCGAACGTTTGAGCGCCCGTCGTCGAGAGGGACTTGCCCATCCTACCAACGAACCAAGTCCCCACGAGGAAAACGGCCAACGCGACGCCGAGAGGCAACAGCATGCTCGCCCACTCGAAGAAGTTGGGGATATAGCCCTGCGCGATCTCGAAAGCATTGCCCGTATGGTCGTAGAGACCCGTCGAGGCAGGCAGCGGCCAGCTCGGTGAGGGCTCGTTGGAAAGCGGCACATAGAGCGTGGGGCTGGCAAATGCCGGATATAGCAACATGAGGCGATGGAAGAACATGCCGACAACGACCAGCACGCCGCCAATGAGCATGTTCTTGGTGGGATCGTTCTTGCCTCGAAGCAGCACGAAGACTGCCGCTAGGGGCAAGCCGAGCTCGAGCGCGTAGAACAGCCAAACGCTGCCCAGCGCCGCGAGCGCTCCACCATCTGCCGCACTTCCGCCGAAGCAGACAATCAGCAGGTCGATGATGGCAAGCGCCAGGTGAATGATGATCGCCACCGCGAGCAGAAAGCTCAGATCGTGCAATGCCTCGGGCTTGAACTCGTCATGTTTGAGCGCGCAGATGATAACCGCGACGGCAAGGCCGCATACGACGGCGACCACGATGAAATCGATGGGCATGATGAAGCTGTGCCACCAGACGCGCGCTTCCATGAGCGCGAAGAGCAGGCCCTCGACGAGCTGCAGCGCAAACGCACTGATGAGGCCCAAGACCATCCAGAACTTTAGCAGCTTGCTCTGTCGTGCGACGGCAATGAGGTTGATGATGGCGATGATAATGAACACCGTGAGGGCAATCATGTCCCAGGTAAGCGCAGACGTGGGATTCGGCCCCATGAGCATCGCCATGATGTGCGCCGGATGCCCCAGGTCGATGAGAATCGCTACACCTGCGCCGATGGCACCGGCAAGGGCCACAACCTGCGCGGTCTTGACATAGGGCATGAGATCATGCCGGTTGCCGAGGACGATATAGCAGGCAACAAACTGGCTACCTGCGCCAAAACCGACGAGGAAGGCGAACGGATCGCGCAAGACGGCGCTGTGAAAAACGAGGACGACGTTGCTGTCGCTGGGGCGAGCGACGGTCGAGAGGCGGATTTCGCTTCGTTCGAAGGGCGTTGCGGCAAGGACGCCCTTGTACCGGGGGAAGAACGTGCCGCATGCTGCGTCACCATTTCTGTCGCATAGTTTCTCGGAGTCGTTCCTAGGTGCTGCCCTGCGTTTCGGCACCTAGATTCTTCCTCTTTCGGTCCCGCGTCCTCGGCGACCCCTGCAAAGCGCTTTGTATTAAGGCTTCATTAAAAGTTACCCTTGACTTTCTTTTTTTCCGATGAAGTGATACAGTGTCGCATTGTTACCCTTGTCTTACATTAGGAAGTGAAAGAAGCATGGGAATTGCTGCTGCGAGAAATGCCCTTTTCTCCTTGCGCGCTTCGAAGCCGAGGCTTCATGCGGATGCGGGATTGAAGGAGGCGTCCGATTTGGCTTCTTGGCGTGTAGAAAAATCTATGGACGCTTTAGAAGCTTCCATCGGACGGAGCGAAGAACAAGGCGTCGGGCATGAGGCGACGTCTCTCTTGCCGCTTGCATTCGTAGGTGCGGGCAATACGGCTCGAATCGAAAAAGTGTGCGGGGGCGAGCAGATGCACCATCACCTGGAAAACCTCGGCTTCGTCGAAGGCGCTTGCATAAAAGTCGTGAGCGAGACGGCAGGGAATCTCATTGTCGAGGTCAAAGGGGCGCAGGTCGCCCTGGACCGCCATGTCGCGCTGAAGATAAAGATGCTTCTTTAACGTGCGGCGGGACCTCGCGTTCGATGGATTGCGAATCGACGATTTCGGAGGCGGTCGTTTCCCATGGGCATTGCAAGCTATGCTCATCGGGGATGCGAAGCGTCTTGGATGCGGTTGGTAGAGAGACTGCATGGGCGGTCTGTGCGAAAAGAAAGGAACGAAGATGGAGCAGGGACAGGCGATGACGTTGCGTGACGTGCCGGTTGGCGGGCGCGCCCGCGTGAAGAAGCTTTCGGGGGAGGGAGCCATCAAGCGTCACATCATGGATATGGGAATCACGAAGGGCGTCGAAGTCTTCGTTCGAAAGGTTGCTCCGCTCGGAGATCCGTTGGAAGTCACGGTTCGGGGATACGAGCTGTCGCTTCGGAAAAGCGAGGCGGAGAACGTGCTTGTGGAGCGTATCGCGTAGAGGGCGTATCGCA
>USOR01000026.1 GCA_900556425.1 uncultured Coriobacteriaceae bacterium | reverse complement strand
ATGACGTCGTACTTGCCGGACTCGATGCGCTCGACGCACTTGCTCGCGACCTCGTAGGCGCTCATCTCGGGCTGGAGGTCGTAGGTCGCGACCTTCGGGGACGCGACGAGTACGCGGTCCTCGCCGGGATACGGGTCCTCGACGCCGCCGTTGAAGAAGAACGTGACATGCGCGTACTTCTCGGTCTCGGCAATATGGAACTGACGTAGACCCTGATCCGCAAGTAAATCGGCCAGCGTGTTCTCCGGGAAGGCTTTGGGGAAAGCAATGGGCGCATCGATGGTCGGATCGTACTCCGTCAGGCAAACGAAGTTGACATCCGGCACATTGGGACGCGGAAAACCATCGAATTCCTTATCCACGAAGGCTCGTGTGAGCTCACGGGCACGGTCGGGCCTAAAGTTGAAGAAGATCATCGTGTCGCCATCATTGACACCGCGATGGTTGAGAACCGTCGGGATGACGAACTCATCGGTAATGTCCACCTTGTAGGATGCCTCGACGGCACCCACTGGGCGATTTCGCGCGAAGCCCTTGCCTGCGCCGAGGGCAATCGCATTCCAAGCCTGTTGTACGCGATCCCAGCGCTTGTCACGATCCATCGCATAGTAACGACCCGATATGGTCGCAATCTCGGCCTGAGCGCCACCATAATCATTGAAGATATGGTCGCAGAAATCGACGATACGTTGAACATAGCCCGCGCCGCTCTTGGGATCGACATCACGACCATCGAGAAAAGCATGGATGCGGATATCGCGAGCGCCACGCTTGGCTGCCATTTCGATGAGCGCCTCGAGATGCTCGATATTGCTGTGCACGCCACCATCAGAGAGCAGACCCAGAAGATGAATGGGACGATTCGCGTTAATGGCTGCATCCATCGCTTCGATGAGAATCTCGTTCTCTTCGATGCTGCCGTTCTCGCATGCATCGTTAATGCGCGTGAGCTCCTGATGCATGACGCGTCCCGCGCCCATGTTCAAATGTCCGACCTCGGAATTGCCCATTTGGCCATCGGGAAGCCCAACGTCACGCCCCGACGCTCCGAGTGTCGTATGAGGACGCTGCGCCCACAGCTCGTCAAAGTAGGGCTTGAATGCAAGCGAGATGGCATTTCCCGGACCATCCTCGGCCAGACCAAAGCCATCCATAATCACCAACAGGACCGGTTTCATATCTCAGATGCTCCTCTAACGAATCGGGGCAATCACAGATCGCCCCGGTAGAACAGTTCTTTTGTCGCGCGCAAACTACTTTGCCTTGAGCGCCATCTCGACGAGCGTCGAAAACGCCTTGGCATCGAGCGAGGCTCCGCCAATGAGACCTCCGTCGACATCGGGTTGTGGCAGAAAAAGCTCGGCGTTGCCCGTATTCATCGAGCCACCATAGAGAATGCGCATCTTGCTCGCCGCGTCCGCACCCGCAAAGTCGGCAACGACGCCACGAATGTGCGCGCATGCCTCCTGCGCCTGCTCAGGCGTGGCAGCACGGCCCGTACCGATTGCCCAGATGGGCTCGTAGGCGATGACCGACTTGGCGATGTCCTCTTCGCCAATGCCCTTCCAGCCAAGTCGTACTTGCTCGCCGATGAAGGCCAGCGTATCGCCCGCATCACGCACATCAAGGTTCTCGCCACAGCACATGATGGGATGAAGCCCCTGGGCAAGCAGTGCCTTGATCTTCCTGTTGACCGTCTCGTCGGTCTCGCCAAAGTACTCGCGGCGCTCCGAATGCCCGACAATGCAGTATTCGCAGGTGAGCTCTTTGAGCATGGAGACCGAAATGGCGCCGGTATAGGCTCCGTCGGGCTCCCAGTACACGTCCTGAGCACCAAGCTTGATGCTCGAGTGGTCAAAGGCGAGAACGTTGAAGACTGACTTGAGGTCGGTGAAGGGAGGGCAGATGACCACTTCGACTGCCTCCCAGGCCTTGTCAGACTCAAACGAGATCTGCTGCGAGAGCGTCACGGCCTCGACCGTCGTCTTGTTCATCTTCCAGTTACCCGCAATCATCGGCATGCGGGCGCCGGTATCTTGCATTGCGCCAAACATACGCTGCTCCTCGTCTCGTCGTCTTACGCTTCTTTGTCCATCAACGCCATGACACCCGGAAGCTCCTTGCCTTCGAGCAGACGCATCGAGGCACCACCGCCAGTCGAAATGAACGTGACCTGATCGGCCAGATCAAACTTCTTGATAGCCGCGACCGAATCGCCACCGCCGATGATGCTCGTCGCGTCGGATGCGGCCACCGCCTCGGCAACGCAACGGGTCCCGAGCTCGAAGGACGGGAACTCGAAGACGCCCATGGGACCGTTCCAGAAGACGGTGCCGGCCTCGCGAATGACCTCGCGATACATACGGCCTGTCTTGGGGCCGATATCGAGACCCATCATGTCATCGGGAATGGCGTCGACATCGACGGCCTCGGTATAGGCAAGATCGGAGAACTGATCGGCCATCTTTACATCAACGGGTATGACAAGATTGACGTTTTTCTCCTTGGCGGTCTCGAGCATCTGGCGAGCCGTGTCGACCATGTCGGCTTCCATCTTGGACTGGCCAACCGAATATCCCTGGGCTGCCAGGAAGGTGAACATCATGGCACCGCCGATGAGTATGGTATCGGCGATGTCCATGAGGTTGCTGATGATGCCAATCTTGTCCGACACCTTCGAGCCGCCCAGAATGGCAACGAAGGGACGCTTGGGATTCTCGAGCATCGAGGTGAGCGTCTCGACCTCCTTGGCGAGCAAAAGGCCACTCACGGCCGGAACGAACTCCGGCACGCCACTGATGGAAGCATGAGCGCGATGCGCTGCGCCAAAGGCGTCGTTGACGTATATATCGCAGAGCGAGGCAAGGCGGTGCACGAACTGCAGGTCACAGGATTTCTCGCCATCGTCAAAGCGCAGATTCTCGAGCATCATGATCTGGCCGTCCTTGAGCGCGAGCGAAGCCGAGAGGGCATCCTCGCCGGCGATCTTCTCGCCACCAATGACTGAAACGGGACGTCCGAGCAGCTGAATGAGGCGCATGGCCACGGGCATCATCGAGAATTGACTCTCGAAATGATCTCCCTTGGGACGGCCCAAATGGCTTGCGATAATGACGCGAGCGTCATGGTCGAGGAGGTAACGGATGGTCGGCAACGCCTCGCGGATGCGCGTATCATCCACGACGGTACCTTCATACAACGGACAGTTGAAGTCCACGCGTACTAGTACGCGCTTGTGGGCTACGTCGACGTCCTTGATGGTCTTCTTGGAATACATGCTTCTCCCCTGTTCTGTGAGATGTATCCGCCAACTTGGCCTTGCTTATTCGCCTTCCGGTGCACCCTCGGCACCTGAATCCTGCGTTACCTCGACAATTGCGTAGGGCAACGGCTGTGGAGCTGGATTGATTTTGGGATGGACGCTCTCATACAGCTTGTCGAACCATGTGGACCATGCGGTCTTACCGGAAATCTCCTGGCCATCGTCCGTTGTGATGGTCGAGACCTCGTTTTGGAGCTTGAGCTGCTTGAGCTGTTCGCGAATCTCTTCGCGATACTCATCGAGGTCCTTGTAGCCCTGCCTCTGTAGGACGCTCTCGAAGACGCCCTCCATGAGCCTCGACTCGACATAGGAACGCTGCTGCTCGACGTATGCGTCAACGTCCTCATCGCTCCTCGGCAGTACCCTCGGTCTGGTCTTCGTCGGTCTGGCCAGCAGCGGCTGCCGCCTGCGCGGCCGCCTTCTCGACTGCCGTCTGCATGGAGCCATTTGCGCCCGTATCGTACTCGCGGCCCTTGACGAACTCGGCCCAGGCCGCGTCATCCTCGAGCTCGTAGTACGTCCGCATGTTTTCAATGGTACTCGTGACTGTTTCCTCGGTGACCGATCCACCGTCGTAGGTTGCCGCAATGGGCTCACCGCATGCAGTAAGGCACGCGCAGGCAAAAAGCGTCACACCGATGGTAACGAGTGCCAGACGAACGCGCTTTAGCAAGGTCATGTGGTCCTCCTGGTCGAGAAATCATCTGCTGAGAAAGGTACCATAAAACGCGCGCCTTGGCATTCATCGCAATTTGGTGCTTTCGCGTGCATACACCAGCGTATGCGCTACACTGTATGCCCGTGTACGACTACAGGAGGCACGATGAGCGACGAGCAAACGCAAGCACCATCAGACGGACAGGCGAAGGCCAGCCCCTCGCCCGAGGAGTCCGAGCAAGATTCCCAAAAGGTGCAGATTCCTGAGAATATGAGCTATGCAGAGTATCTCAAGCTCATTAATCCGGATAAGAGCGATGCGGAAATCGCCAAGATGATCCGCAAGGAGAATCGTTACACCTGGCTTGGGCGTTTCCAGATTCTCGCGTTTCTCGTCATCATCATCCTCATCATCGCCCTCATCGCCACCAACAACTAGGAGGTAGCTTGAAGCAGCGCGTCTCGAGGAGGAACAGACGCACAGCATCAACACAGGCACGATCAACCAGAGACTTGACGGTTCTCGCCATCTCGCTCGTCATCTTCATCGGAGGCTCGACAAGCCTCGCCTGGGCATTGCACAGCCAGCCTGGCGCCTCTGACGAACCAGCTCGCTCGCTATCGCGACAATCCATCGAACAATCAGATCCCTATATCGGCGCCATCATGCCCGGCATGGCTCAAGATAATGCAAATGGCCCCGACACGGCACAGCAAACGCAGCAGCCTGCGCAAGTCGATGACGCGCGAACCGAGGCACTTGATATCTCCGAAAGCGCGACAAGCACTGATGCTGCACAAGATGCGCTGTCAACGCCGAACACGGCGATAGCGACTATCGGACAAGCACCCCAGACGGATATGCGGCAAGGATACATCGTTCACCACACGGCATATCGAGAACAGCCGGTCTATCGCACGGTGCACCATCAGGCCTCTACCGCCCGAGAGGTCACGGTAGCAGGTAAAACGCATATCGAATGGACACGCTGTCCAGTTTGCGATCAACGCCACTCGAGTCCCTATAACGAGCGCGTGCTCGATCACGTCACGCCGGTGCCCTGCATCGCATGCGGCGGTAGACACGAAGCGGATTACGACGAGACCGTGTATGGATAGAAGACACGTCATTTCGACCGGAGGGGCCGCAAGGCCCCGAAACGGAGGAATCTCTCCCATTGCGACGAAAGATCGAGATCGCTCGCCTCAGCGCCTGCGGTGCTTGCCGGAGTTCTTGCGTGTGCCCATAGTCGACCCACGTCGTGAGGTCGCCTTGAGGCGCGCGAGCGCATCGTCTTCATCGGTGCTCTCGACCTTGGCACGCAAGCTCACCGCCTGATCGCGCAGATGGGCCGCCGTCTCAAAGTCGAGTGACTCGGAGGCCTCGGCCATCTGCTCCTCAAGCGAGTCAATCATACGCAGCACCTCGTCACGTCCGAGCAGTGCGATATCATCGGCAAGCGCCTTGCTCGTCGAAATCTCCTGGGCGCTCTTGCCCTCGGAGAGCTCGTCCATGATGGATGATATGGCCTTGCGAATGGTCTTGGGCTCGATGCCGTGTTCCTCGTTGTAAGCCATCTGGATATGACGCCTACGAGCCGTCTCGTCGATGGCGATGCGCATCGAATCCGTCACGTTGTCCGCATACATGATGACACGGCCGCTTACGTTACGTGCGGCACGGCCAATGGTCTGGATGAGGCTTCGCTTATTGCGCAGGAAGCCCTCCTTGTCCGCATCGAGAATCGCGATGAGGCTCACCTCGGGTAGGTCGAGACCCTCACGCAGGAGGTTGATGCCAACGAGCACGTCGAAGCTGCCCATGCGCAGCTCGCGCAGAATTTCGACACGCTCGACCGTACCGATGTCACTGTGCAGGTAGTTTGCCTTCACGCCCTGGTCAAGCAGAAAGTCCGTAAGCTCTTCGGCCATTTTCTTGGTGAGCGTGGTCACGAGCACGCGCTCGTCACGTGCAACGACATCCTGGATTTCTGCCAGCAGGTCATCGACCTGTGCCTTTGTGGGACGCAGAACGATCTCCGGATCGAGCAGGCCCGTCGGACGAATGATTTGCTCGACGGTCTGCTCGCTCACGCGCTCCTCGTAATCGCCCGGCGTGGCCGAAATGAAGATGAACTGCGGAATGCGCTGCTCGAACTCATCGTATCGCAGTGGACGGTTATCGAGCGCACTTGGCAGACGAAAGCCATGCTCGACGAGCGTGACCTTGCGGCTGCGATCGCCCTCGTGCATGCCGCGCACCTGCGGCACCGTTACGTGGCTCTCGTCGATGAAGGTCAAAAAGTCGCTGCCACCGAAGTAATCGAGCAACGTGTAGGGCGGCTCGCCTGCTTCGCGCCCGTCGAGATGACGCGAATAATTCTCGATGCCCGTGCAAAAACCCATGGTCTCGAGCATCTCGAGGTCATACGAGGTGCGCTGCTCGAGGCGCTGCGCTTCCAGCAGCTTGCCGTTCTTCTTGAGATCCTCCAAGCGCTCGCGCAACTCATCGGAAATGGATACGAGAGCTTTCTCGACGCTGGGGCGATTCGTCACGTAATGCGATGCAGGCCAAATGGGCGTCGAAGCGTAGCTCATGACCTCCTCGCCCGTGATGCGGTTGATCTCGACAATCTCCTCGATTTCGTCGCCGAAGAACTCAAAGTGCAGCAGGTTATCCATATAAGGTGGAAACACGTCGACGCTATCGCCACGCACTCTGAACGAGCCGCGTTCAAGCTCGTAATCGTTGCGATCATATTGCATGTCGATAAGCCGATAGATGAACTCGTCACGATCGAGCGGTACCTCGCGGTCTACGAAAACCGCCATCTCGGCGTAGTTCTCCGGAGACCCGATGCCATAGATGCAACTTACAGACGCGACGACAATGACATCCTTGCGTGTGAGCAGCGCTGAAGTTGCCGCATGGCGCATCTTCTCGACTTCCTCGTTGACCGACGAATCCTTCTCGATGTAGGTATCGGTCTGCGGAACGTATGCTTCCGGTTGGTAGTAGTCGTAGTAACTCACAAAGTAGTTCACGGCATTGTTGGGAAAAAACTCCTTGAGCTCGCTTGCGAGCTGAGCTGCCAGTGTTTTGTTGGGTGCGAGAACGAGCGTGGGCATCTGCAAGCGTTCGATGGTCTTGGCCATCGTGAAGGTCTTGCCCGAACCGGTGACGCCCAGTAGCGTCTGGTAGCGCATGCCATTTTGTATACCGCTGGTAAGACGCTCGACTGCCTGCGGCTGATCGCCCGAGAGCTCGTAGGGCGCGACGCACTTGAAGGGATTGCCCCGCTCGCGCCGACCGTTAATCTGTGCACTCTGCGCGCTGTCCACGTCTAGCTCTCCTGCTTCTCGAGCATCTCCATACGCTCATCGTACCAAGCATCAGCCCAATTACCGAGTTCTTCAATCGAACATATGTTCTCACATATCGTATCGGCAATCAAGGCGCGCTCGGCATCGGTTGCCTGCACACGCATGCGGGCCAGCACGTCGGATGCGTCCATGCCGCGCGTAACGGCACGAGCAAGACGCAGCTCACTTGGTGCCGACACGGCAATAACCTCGTCGGCGAGCTGGGCAAACTCGGGCACCTCAGTAAGGAGCTGCACTTCGATGACAAGAATCTTGGCACTCGTGCGTGGCACGCATTCGACATTGAGAATGTAATTGGTGGCCGCTTCGGTGATGTAGGGAAACGAGATGGCATTGAGATCACGCGTGGCTTCTTCGTCAGCAAATGCCAGCCGTGCCAAACGCGATGGAACGACAGCTCCATCCTCATCGAGGATCTCCTCCCCAAACCGTTCCGCGAGCTCGGCAATGAGCATGGTGTTGCTGGAGATGAGCCTGCGATTTATCTCGTCAAGATCGATGGAAACGGCTCCGCGCTCGCACAGCAACTCGACGAGCTTCGACTTTCCCGACCCGATACCGCCTGTCACCATGACCGTGTACATGACGCTTCTACCTCCACGGATCGGCTTCGGGCTCTTCGTACGAGCTGCGCGCGAGCATGTCCATGTAATCGGAGTACGGGTCGTACCCGTCATCATCTTCGTTTTCCGAGCGCATGCCGGCACGCAAGGCGGCATCGATATCGTGCTTCTGACGCTGCTGCGCCCGAAGCGCTGCCGCACGCCCTGCTGCCGACATATGCTCGAAGTCCGTCACGACACTCATCTTTCCGGCGCTGCTATCCGGTAACGATTCCGCCGCCGAGAACAAGATCGTCCGAATACAGGACAAGAGGCTGACCCGGGCGCACGCCGCCCACGCGCTCGCTGAATGCAACAACGACCCCTTCGTCGTTACAGATGACATGAGCAGGCACGGGCTTGCGATCATACGCTATGCGGACACGGCACGAGCGCTTGCCCTGCGGGGGCTCAATCGAGGTCCAGCACACATCGCGCAGCAGGCACATCTCGGTGCCGGCCACGGCGCGAGTTGCGGCATACACACGATGGCTCGCAACATCCTTGTAGACGGCGAAGAGCTCCTCCTCTTCCATGATGGGCGCCGAGCTTGCGTCGTCTTCTTCGCTTACCTCGTGCGCGATGGTGTAACGGCCCAAACTCTGGTCTGGAGCAAAGCGATACTGCCCCTCGTAGCTATCGATGATGGAATTATCGCCCAGATAGACGATATCGCCCGTATCACGCTCCAAGCCACCTTCGCCTTCGAGCCATGCGACGAACCCCTCGTCATCGTAGAAACAGGGTTCGCCCTGCCCATCGTTGACAGGAGCAATGCGCATGAGGCCGGCCTGCATCGCCATGCGTCTGACGACGCCCTTGTGCAAATCCGCCAAAGGAAAGACAAGCCGCGCAAGTTGATCCTGCGTGAGCGTGTAGAGCAAGAAGGTCTGATCCTTGGAAACGTCAAGGGGCTTGCGCAGCTGATAAGGCAGCAGCTGGAAGCCCGCCTCATCCTGCGTGATGCGGGCGTAATGCCCCGTTGCAACTTGCTCGCATCCAAAGGCAGCAGCCTGCTCGAAAAGCGCGTTCATCTTGAGCTCGCGCGTGCAGACAGTGCAGGGATTGGGAAAGCGACCCTGCTCGAACTCGCGCGTGGTGTAATCCTTGACCACGCGGGCGAACTCATCGCGCATGTCAATAACATGATGCTCGATGCCAAGCTTCTGAGCGCAGCTTTGCGCGCGCTCGATTGCGGCAACCCGCTGCGGGCTGTCATGAAAGCGAAGCGTGACGCCCACCACCTCGTGAGCGTCACGCTTCAAAATCCAGGCGGCAACAGACGAATCTATGCCACCGCTCATGCCAAGAAGAATCTTAGACAAGCTTTGCCTTTTCTACTCTTCCGTGGGCTCTTCGGTCACGACTTCCTCGGCCACGACCTCTTCGACCTCGCCAGCAGGCTCGTCATCGGACTCGGGCTTCTCGAGCTCTGCGACCTCGATCTCGACGCCGAGCGTCTCGGCAGCGGCCTTCATCGACAGGGAGATGCGGCGACGGTCCATGTCGATGTCCATGACCTTGACCTGAACGGGATCGCCCACGTTGGAGACCTGACTCGGGACGTCGACGTGGCGGGATGCCATCTCGGAGATGTGCACCAGGCCCTCGATGCTGTCACCCAGCTCGACGAATGCGCCGAACGGCACGAGCTTGGTAACCGTACCCTCGACGATGGAGCCGACGGGATAGTTCTTGACGAGCGTGCGCCACGGATCCTCGGTGGTCTGCTTGAGGCCGAGCGAGATGCGCTCGCGGCTCATG
>USOR01000025.1 GCA_900556425.1 uncultured Coriobacteriaceae bacterium | reverse complement strand
GCATCGAAATCGCGAATGATGCGCTTTGCGACCTGCGCCGGCACCTCCGCGTCAATTGGCGTGACCGTCGTGTAGCCACGCATGCCTGCTGCCAGCTGCTCGTCGCGAATCTCATGCTCCTCGACGTCATAGAGACTCGGAACATATACGCCCTCGATGCGGGAGAGCTCGCGCAGAATCTCCGCACGCGACGCACCTCGCTTCTTGAGCTCGCGATGCCTGAGCGCGACTTCCACGTCGAGCTCTTCACCCTCCCCCACGAAGATGAGATCGAAGAACGGCGCGAACGGCTCGGGGTTGTACGCACAAGGACCACCGCCCATGACGAGCGGTTCGTCCTCCCCGCGCTCGTCGGCATGCAGCGTGATGCCGGCAAGATCAAGAAACTCGAGGATGTTCGTGGCGCAGAGCTCGTGCGGCAAGGTGATGCCAACGAAATCGAAATTGCGCACGGGCGTATAGGTCTCGAGGGACGCAAGCGGCAGCCCATGCTCGCACATGAGGGCGATCATATCGACCCATGGCAGATACGCACGTTCGCAGTAGATATGCTCGTTGGCGTTGAGGCAGTCGTAGAGAATGGCGATGGCCTGGTTTGCCTGGCCGATCTCGTACGTGTCCGGATACACGAGCACCGCATGATAATCGGCACCCTTCTTCTCGGAAGGCGCGACACTGCCCCACTCCTGGCCCAAATAGCGCGAGGGCTTCTCGACCCGGGCGAGAAGCGGCGCATAGCGTTGCCACAGATTGAGTTCCTGCACGTCGTCTGCCTCCAAGGCCGATTTTGGAATCATGGGATGCTGGCTTACGGTAGCTTACGGTACTGCCTAGTCGTGAGCGGTTGCACTGCTCACGACATTGCCGACAAGGTCTCCACCCTTGTCGACGACGGGAGCCGCCTTCTTGGCGACCTTGGCAGCCACGTCGGAGAGCCCATGCAGTTTGCCGTTCTCCTCGTAGTATTCGATCGCGGCAATCGCCATGCCCATCGTTCCCGATGCGGCAACGGCAGGCTTGATGGCCCAGCCCAGCATGGGCGCACGCGCGACGAGCTGGCGCGCGACGGCGCGGCAGCCGAAGCCGCCCGCCATCACGGCGAGCACCTCGCCGAGGCGCTCCTTGCTCATCTCCTTGCCGTACACGGCGGCAATCTGAAGAACCATCTTGGCCTGGTTGAGCGCGATGAGCGGCATATCGGCACCCGGCACGAAGAAGACGAGTCCGATGGCACCGTTCTGGATGGTCGTCTGCTTGGCAAGCTCGACGGCCAGTGGATGACGTATGAACGGAAAGGCCCGCGCAAGCGAGAGGCGCTTGCTCGGTACGTTCTGGACAATCCAGGTGCCGAGCTGTTCGAGCGGACGTGCGGACTCGCTATCGAGTTCGAGGTCCACGAGGTTCTCGAGGTCGATGCCTCTGCCCACGCCAGGCGTATGGGCCGTGCCCGTCAGCGTCGGGGCAGTATTCGCCGACAGCGTCATGTCGGCGTAGGCTTGCGCCGAGCGCCTGTCATTCGCGAAGTAGGTCTTGCCACGCTCGATGACGACGACCGCGGGGACATCGTGCTCCTCGGCCGCATGCACAACGTCGCCCAATAGCAACGAGTCACCGCCGATGACGACGACGAGATCGGTGTCCTTGGGGATGACGGGAACCTTTTTGTCGAGCACGACATCCGTGACATGGGCATTGGACGACACGTCAACGAATGCCTCGATCACCTTGTCGACGAGCGCGTTGCTCGCCGTCGGGTCGAAGACGAGCTCGACGCGCGAAGGCAGATCACGCTGTTGCCCGATGGTCGTGATCGCGCTTAGTACCTTGCTTACGTCAATTGGCATGCTCGGCATAACGTGTCCGAACCTTTCTCTTCCTAGCCCAGAGCGTCATTGCGTCTTGACCAGACCGATAAGAGCAAGCCGACGCAAATGAAGTTGGTGAACATGAACGAGGAACCGTAGCTCATGAACGGCAACGGGATGCCCGTAATGGGCATGAGGCCCAAGTCCATGCCTATGTTCTCGACAATCTGGAACAACCACATCGCCATGATACCAGCTGCGATGAGCGAGCCGAACAAATCCGACGACGAAAGCCCGATGCCCAGCGCCGTCAAGAGCAGCGCCAGGTACAACACAAGCAATATGAACGCCCCCACGAAGCCAAACTGCTCGGCGTAGACGCAGAAGATGAAGTCGGTCGCGGACTCGGGCAAGAAGCCGCCCGAGGACTGCGTCGCGTTACCCCAGCCCTTGCCGACGAGCTCGCCGCTTCCAACGGCGATCTTGGCCTGGTTGAGGTTGTAGGCATCGTCTGCGTATTCGGGATTATCCGGGTCGATGAAGACGAGCAGGCGACTCATCTGGTACTGCCTGATGAGCTGCACATCGCCACCCGTCCAGTCATTCACGACGCCATTGATCCCGAGCAGGGCCGCAACGCCCACTACGGCCGTGGCGACCGAGATGATGAGCCACCGTCGTGCCACACCGCCAATGAGCAGGATGCAGAAGCCGACGATGAGAATGACGAGGGCCGTACCCAAATCCTCGCGCATGAGCAGAACGAAGGGTATGAGCAAAATGCCGAGCAGCTTCAGGAAGTCAGCACCCCGGACAATCGAACCCTGATACTGCGCGGTAGCCGCACCGATTGCGAGGATAGTCACCGGCTTGGCAAGCTCGGATGGCTGAAAGGTGAGCGAACCGATCCTGATCCACGACGTCGCGCCGTTCACCTCATGGCCAAGACCGGGAACCATCGGCAACAAGATGAGGATTGCGTCGAGCACGATGAGGGGAACGATGAGATTGGCCAGGCGTCGATAGTCGAAGAACCAAACGGCCACCATGATGACGATGCCGATCGCCACGCCGACAAGCTGGCGCGTGATCGAATACTCGGTTTCGGTCCTCGTCACCGCATAGAGCGTGATGAGGCCGCAGCACAGGATGAGCGCGATGATGACGAGCAGGATGATATTGGCCGGAATCGAGAACGAGCGCTTTTCGCCCGAACGGGAAAGATTGGCAGACGAGGCAGTGCGCGCGTGGACCTTGGGGGACTTTCCGAATGAGAACGACGGCATATCCGTATCAGCGCTCCTCTGTAGCGGAGCCGGAAACGTGCTCTGCAGACAGGCCGAAGGCAGCCGCAAGCACCGAGCGCACCGCAGGCGCGGCGCACGTGGCACCCGATCCGCCCTCCTCGATGCAGCAGACGCACACGTACTCGGGTGCATCGGTCGGGCCGTAGCCAACGTACCAGCCGTAGTCGTCCTTGCCAGCGACCTCGCCGGTGCCCGTCTTGCCGGAGGTGGCGATTCCCATATCCTCGAAAACGCGAGAAACCGATCCGTTCTCGACGACGCCGCGGAAACCGCTGCGCATGATGTCGATGTTCTTCTGGTCAAACTCGGGCTGGATAATGCTTCCCTGATAGCGTGCGCCATCGACTGCCGTCATGGTTCCGTCCGTGGATATGACGGAATGCAGCAGCACGGGCTTGGGCACGCGGCCGGTGGCAAGCCCCGCATAACCGCAGCAAATCTGCAGCGGCGTCACGAGCAGGTCGCCCTGGCCGATGATGAGGTTCGAGAGGTCGCCCGGCAGCCATGCCTGGCTTTCGGGTGCATCACGGTTGAACTTCTTCTTCCATTCGGGCGTGGGCACGCGGCCCTCGGATTCACCCGAAAGCTCGATGCCCGTCTTGGAACCAAATCCCCAGCTCTTGAGATAGTCCTGCAATGCCGTCTCGTTCTCGCTGTACTGGTAGAAGTTCTTGGCGATCTCGTAGAAGACGACATCACAGCTCTCGACGATGCCCTTGTGGAAGCCAATCGATCCGTGGCCGCTCGTCTTCCAGCACTTCTGGGGCCACTCCTCGCCGAATCCCGTCCAGGTGCCCTCGCACTCCCACACCGAGCTGTCGGTGACGAAGCCGTATTCCAGGCCCGCCAGGCCTGTGAAGCCCTTGAACGTGGAGGCGGCCGGGTACAGGCCAGCGATGCAACGGTTCGAGAGCGGATAGGCCGAGTCTTCGCTCGTCATCTCCTCCCAGACGTCCGACGATATGCCGCCGATGAACTGGCTCGGGCTATACGATGGAGCCGAAGCCATGGCGATGACCTCGCCGGTGTTGCAGTTCATGCAGACAATGGCACCGGAACGGGCACTGTCGTTGCCCGACACGGCCGCGTCGGCAAAGGCGCGACGCAGGGCCTCCTCGGCGACCTTCTGCACGTTCGCGTCAATGGTGATGCGAATGTCATTGCCCTGCACGGGTTCGACCGAATCGACGGCGTTCACGACCTCGCCGGCCGCATTGACCTCAACGCGCTTGATGCCGCGATCGCCCTGCAGATAGGACTCGAAGGCCTGCTCGACGCCATCCTTGCCGACGATGTCGCCCGACTCGTAGGTCAGGCCATTGACCTCGCGTTTGAGTTCCTCCTGGGAGATGGTGCCCGTATAGCCGAGCACGTGTGCCGCCAAATCGTCATTCGGGTACGTGCGCACGGTGCGGCTCTCGATACGCACGCCGGGAAACGCGTTGGGATGCTCGGAGATATAGGCGACGGCACGATCATCGACGTCGAGCGCGATGAGACGGTCGGCCTGCGCGCCCTGCGTCTGCGAGGCGGCAAGCGATGCAATGGTCTCGCGTGGAATGCCAAGCACGTCGGAGAGGCGCTGTATCACAAGCTTGTCGTTTTGCACGTCGGCGCTCGCCAGAACCGCAAAGGTCGAGCGATTGCCAACGAGCTCGACGCCATTGCGATCGAAGATGCGACCGCGCGGCGCAATGGTCGTGTACTCGTTGATGCGATTGCCCTCGGCCTTCGCCGTGTACTCGGCACCGGAGATGACCTGCATCGACCAGAGCTTGACGATGAGCGCACCGATGCAAGCGGCGATGACGGCCACGAAGCCAAAGAAGCGGCGACGCGTCGGGCCCTGGCTGTCACCACCTGGGCCACCATGGGCTTCGGTGCTCATGGCAAGCTCGGATGCGTTGCGCGTGTCGATGGGGATACGCGTTGGCCTGCGCCGTCCCGAGCGAATGACGATAACGATGATGGCAATGGCCACGACTATGAGAAGAACGCTGATTGCTGCAAAAATTGCCGCTGTCATGCACTCATCTCCCTACTTGAGACGTGACTTCATGTGGGACATCGCGCGCTTGTTCCCGTCGCGGTGCTCGCCCAGACGCGTGGGCATGCCCGCACTGTCGTCGGCGATTACCAGGCCAATGGTGACGAGAGCGATGACCGCGAACACGGCCGTGTACAGGGCCGAGGGAAGCGAATAGCTCAACATCGTCGACATGACGCCGCCACCCTCCGAAGACGTGAGAATGGCCGCGATGCCGTAACCGATCTCGAGCAAAAGCGACGAGAAGACGGCGACGCCGATGGTCACGATGGGCGTGAGCAAGTCCATGCTCTCGCCCGCGACGCCCACGATGAAGGCGATGAGCGTGAGCACGAGGGCCATGCAGCCAATGGTGCCGCTGCCCATGAGGTCGTAGAGCAAACCGAGGGAGAAGCCCGCGATGCTTCCAGCGGCCGTCCCCGAACGCATGCTGATGAGGAGCACGGGGATGAGCAAGAAGTTGGGCTTGCATCCCATGATGGCAATGGCAGGAGCGATACCCGCTTGCAACAGAATGCACAAGACGATGGTGATGAGGTAGACCGTCTGCTTACTCACCGGCACCACCCCCACTTGAACCCGTGCCGGTCTCGCCTTCCGAGCCCGAACCCGAGCCCGAGCTGCCGGAACCCGTCTGGTCCCCTTCGGCCGCCTGCCTCTCGCGCGCTGCCTGCTCTTCTGCCTTGCGCTTGGCCTCGGCGGCGCGATATGCCTCGTTCGCCTCGTTGAGCAGCGCCTTGGCGACGGCTCCGACCCTCGCGGAAGAGGCGTTCACCGAGTTGGCCGAATCGATGATGAGCTGCAGAAGCTCCTCGTTCAGGATGCGCTCGGTCTCGGTCTCGTTGCCGGTCAAGACGAGCACCTCCTCGCAGGATTCGATGTTGAAGAGCGGGTCGACGGTGATGCGGTGATAGAGCTTGGACGAGTCTGTCTCGATGGCGCGCACGGTGCCAACGACGATGCCGCGCGGATAGGTTCCGCCGCTTCCCGATGCGATGACGATATCGCCCTCGCCCACGGTCGCATCGATTGGCACGTACTCGAGCGTGAGCGTACCGTCGTAGGAGCCGTGCATGATGCCATGCGCACGCGAGTTCTGAACCATGACCGCCACGGACGAATTCGGGTCATTGATGAGACGCACGACGCTCGCGGCTTCGGTCACGGATTCGACCTGCCCGTAGAGGCCACAGGTGCTCATGACACCCATGCCAACGCGCACGCCATCACGCGACCCCTTGTTGATGGTCGCAGTGCGGTCCCAACCAGAGGTCATGGAGATAACCTCCGCGCTCAGGGTTTCCAAGCCGTATATGTCGGAGAACTGCAGCATTGCGGTAAGCCGCTGATCTTGCTGGCGGTATTCCTCGAGCTCCGCCACGAGCGTGCGCAGCTGGCTGTTCTCCTCCTGGAGGCGCGCGACCTCTTCATCGACATCGACGGCACCGACGTTTGCGAAGGGCGTCGAGACGACGGAGCAGACCTGCGCGATGGGCTGGGTCACGGTCTGCACGACGCCACGCGCGACCGCGAAGGGGCCCGAGTTCCCAAAGCGCACGCACAGCGTGATGAGCATGACAGATATGACAATCAGAACAATCGGAATCAACCAAAGACCCGAGCGTCTGTTCTGACTCTGGTTGCTAAACGAGAGTCCAGGCATGAAGCGTTACCTCTGCTGCATGTATGATTGCGAGAGAAAATCAGGTGCCTCAAGAACCATGGCGCAGCCCTCGACAACGTTGATGAGAGCCGTCTCCGATACGTGCACGGGAACACCGATCTCGGCGCGTAAGCGCTCGTCGAGGCCGCGCAGCATGCCGCCGCCGCCCGTGAGCGTGATGCCGTATTCCATGAGGTCGCTCGCCAGATCGGGTGGTGTCTCGTCAAGCGTGTCCTTGACCGCCTGAATCATCTTGGCAATGGGCTCCTCGAGAGCCTCTCGCACATCTTCGCTTTCAATTCGCACGGTTCGCGGCAGACCCGACAAAAGGTCACGACCGCGCACCTCAACATCGACTTCCTCGACAAGCGGTGCCGCCGAGCCGATGGTGATTTTGATTTCCTCTGCCGTGCGCTCACCGATGGCAATGTTGTAGTGGGTCTTGGCGTACTGCACGACAGCCGCGTCAAACGCATCGCCCGCGATACGGATGGACGTCGCGTTGACGATGCCGCCCATGCTGATGACGGCGACCTCGGTCGTGCCACCACCGATGTCGACGACCATGGAACCAGTCGGGCTGTCGACGGGCAGACCCGCGCCGATGGCGGCGGCCATGGGCTCCTCGATGAGGAAGGCCTGACGTGCGCCAGCCGTGATGGTCGCCTCGAAGACGGCGCGCTTCTCGACGGAAGTGACGCCGCTGGGAACGCACACGACGACGCGCGGCTTGGGATGCCACGGCATGCGCTTGCCCTGGGCACGCGAGATGAAGTAACGGAGCATGGCCTCGGTCACGTCGAAGTCGGCAATGACGCCGTCCTTGAGAGGACGCATGGCGATGATGCTGCCCGGCGTGCGGCCGAGCATCTCCTTGGCGTCGGCACCAACGGCCAGGACGCGCTGGTCCTGCTTTTCGATGGCAACGACCGAAGGCTCGTTGATGACAATACCCTGACCTCGCACGGACACGAGCGTATTAGCCGTACCAAGGTCGATAGCCATATCGCTACCGAAATTGCCAAAGAGTCTGTCTGTCAGCGACATAGTCGCTCCTTACTTTATCTGGTTCATATTTGAAGCGTGGCCTGCAAGTGTAGCACGGCACCGTTTTTCAATCGGAGCTGCTGCCAAATCTGAACCTATTCCACATAAATCGCTACGGTTCCGAAAACAAAAGGTAACGCACGAAGGCCCGCCATCGCAGACGGGCCTTCGCCTCAAGATAATCTCCTAGCCGAAGAAGACGCCGATCTCGCGCTCGGCACTGGCGACGGAGTCGCTGCCATGGATGACGTTCTCGTCCATGGTCAAGCCGAAGTCACCGCGAATCGTGCCCGGAGCGGCATCAGCCGGATTGGTGGCGCCCATGAGCTTGCGCACGGTGGCAACGGCGTTCTCGCCACTCACGACCATCTTCACGACCGGACCGCTCGTGATGTAGGCGATGAGGCCCTCGTAGAAGGGCTTGCCCTCATGCTCGGCGTAGTTGGCCTTGGCGAGCTCCTCGCTCACCATGCCGAGCTCCATGCGCTCGACGGTGAGGCCCACGCGCTCGAAACGATTCACGATCTCGCCGATGTGACCGTTGCGAACGCCGTCCGGCTTGATCATGGTGTAGGTCTTCTCGATCATCTTGCTTCAATCCTTTCACTTTCACCCGCGTCATCGTGACCCGGGCCTTATCTGGTGTTTCTTCTACTGCTCGCTCGGGAAGTAGAGCTGAACGAACTCGATTGCCCACGAGATGCCATTGCGCGTGAGGACGACCTCGTAGTCGATGGTGCCACCCTGCGCGAGCGTGGCCTTCACGAAGACCGCGGTCTGGTCCATGCTGCGTTGCACGGCCTCGACGCTGTAGGAGGTCAGGTCTTGCAGCGATGCCTCCTGGGCACGCTGCATGCTCGGACTCACGTCCTTGGCCCAGTACTGGCTCGTGTCACCGTCGTTCTGGACGGCGGCGAAGAAGTCCTCGGTGACCGTCTCCTGCAACGGGTACCCGTAGCCGAGTACGTAGGCGGCGCAAGCTGCGCCGGCGACGAGAATGCAGAGGACGACAAACACGATGGCGATCTTCAGGCCGCAACCACGCGCCTTGCGGTTCTGGCGCTTGCCCTGACGTGCGTTGCTCTTGATCTGCTGCTCGGTGATGTCGAAGAAGGCCGTGTCCTCGGGCGAGGGCATGTGCATCTCCGTGGAATCCATGAGCTCGGCAGACTCGCGCACGTCGGCGTACTCGTCGCCGAAGTCGAAGGCGACACCGTACTCGTAGCCAGGCTGCTCGTTATAGGTGAAGGGCGTCTCATCGAGGCCGGAATCATATACCTGCTCGCCGGATGCATCGCCCTGCGAGGCGGGACCGGCCCCCTGGGGGAGCTCGATCTTGCCCGTGGCATCCGCATCGCTCGCGTTGTCGCTCGGAAGCGGCGTGGGCAGCGCCTCCATGGCAATCGTCTGCGCACGCGAGGGGTCAAGCGTCTCGCCCGTAGCCTCGACGGGTGCCGCCGGCTGCGTCTGCTCGGTTGGCTGCGTGTCATCCTGAGCCGTGCCCTGCGCATCGCGCGGAGCAAACGGATCGAAGTCCTCGGCCTCCTCGGGCGCGCTTACGTCAGTGGCGACGGGCAGGATGTAGCCCGTGTCGAGGATGCCGGGCGCGCGCGAGTCGACACGCTCCTTGAGCGTGCGCGCGATCTCGTAATCGTGCATGGCGAGCGAGGGCATTTCCTCGCCGGTTTCCTCGGCCTTCTCGAAGGCGTTGAGCGCACGCGGGACGCGGCCCTGTGCCATGTAGGCCTGGCCTAGGTTAGCGTAGGCCTTCGCACGGGCGCGATCGTCGAGGTCGAAATCGAGGGCCGTCTCGTACACCGAGACGGCATCTTCGGGACGCCCGAGCTCCATGAAGCAAACGCCCAGGTTGACGAGCGACTTGGCAGGAGCCGGATTGGCGGGATCGAGTGCGGCCTCGCGGTATGCGG
>USOR01000024.1 GCA_900556425.1 uncultured Coriobacteriaceae bacterium | reverse complement strand
GCGCAGGCCCAGCGTGCGCACCGATGCCTCGCGTACGACGGCGAATGCCTCAGGTAGCAAGTCCTCGAGCGACTCGCCGTCCGCGTAGCGCTCGCGAAACTCGATGGTCTTCTCGCGCAGCTCCTCATCGCTGAGCTGGGAGATTTCGTCTTCGAGATAGTTGATTTCGCCGACTCTGTTGCGAAATGCCTTGATTTCCTTGCCCTCGCCAGCCGAGAGCAGCTTAGAGAATATGTTTGCCATGATTCATGCCTTTATTTTTCTGAAACGATATTGGCGTCTGTACTACTTTAGCACAGGTCAGTAGTGCCCCTTCCTGACGAGTGGGGAACAAACGCATGCCCATAGAAGCCACACATCACGCACGCGCTGTCTCCATCCTAAAAGGTCAGGGTGCTTTTTGGACAAGCGCCGCCTCCAGGCGCAAGAGCTCGGGATCGGTGGTCACGAGCGCATTGTAGAGCTCACGCGTCTCGATGGATGGGTCGAGGCCGAGCGTTTCCTGCAGGTAGTCACGGCATGAGAGATAGGTCTTGATCGCCGGGCAGCGCTGGCCCGAGGCAATCTGCGCCTTCATGAGCGCACGGTACACGTCCTCGCGCGTCTGCTCTTCCTCCATTGCCTTGCGCGCGAACCACAGGGCGATGCGCGTATCGCGTACCCGCAAAGCGCAATCCGTCGCCGCGACCATGGCATCGACGTAGAGCGCACGGTAGCGATCGCGTTGGGCGTTGATGGCCCGCACGCTACGCTCGCTGGGCACGAGGCCTCCCCGGTAGAGGGCCTCGATCTTTGCATAGGTGTCGAGCAGGTAGTTCGCGTCGTGATCCGAGACGAGCAGATGCCGCGCGAGCTGCTCGAACTCCGCGACGTCAGAGTGCACGTAGCGCGGATCGATGCGACAGAACTCGCCATTGCGTTCGAGGTAAGGCGCCTCCCCCACAATCGAGATACAGTTACCCCAGACGGTATAGAAGTTATCGAGCGCATGCGTGCGCGGCAGACCGGGCCATATCTGTTTGAGAAGGTCGTCACGCGGCACATCACGGCCGTGGTTGAGGACGAGCAGGGAGAAGAGCGCGCGGGCCTTCTTGCGCCACTTGCCCTCGCTCAGATAGCGCTCGCCAATGGTCACCTCGAAACCACCAAGCAGGCGCACGTACATCTCATCACCGGACTTGTTGACGACGTTGGGCTTGGGGGCAGCCTTTCCGGCATTTTGCACAGAGAGCCCCTGAAGCTTCCACGGTATCGATGCGGACTCTCGACCACAGCAGGTGGCAAGCATCTCGAGCATGTGGGCAGCGCCGTCGAGGACCTTGGCATCGCGACGGTCCACGACGGGGCCGACCAACCCAAAGTACCCCGATCGCCACATGTCGCAGACGAGCATCGCCTCGGTGAAGCTCGTCACGCCACGTCTGCGCATTCTGAGCACCGCATCGCAACCAAGGTTCTGGACCAGATGTCGCAGATCGGGACTATCGACATGCGCGAGCACGTGCAGGGCGACTCCGAACGCACGCGAGCTTCCAAGCATGTCGGCATGCTCGGTGAACAGCGCCCCGAGCTGCCGGGCACGTTGCCTGCCCGGTGCGCGACGCCCCTTGCTATACCGCGGGTCGCTCTCGGGATCATCGAGGCAAAACGCGCGGGCAAGCTCGGCATTCGTGCAGGAGTCGAGCACGCTCGTGATAAAGGAGAGCTCGCCAGGCGCCTTAATCTTCGGCGACAGCTCGTAATGCGTGGTGTCGATAATCGCATTCTCGTCGAATTGGGCAAGCGCGATGCGAGCCGCGACGCTCGCAACATCTGGTTTGTCGGCCGATTCTTGCATGGCAAGAACGTGCTGCGCGATATGGCACGCCTCGCGCGCATCTCCCGACAAGCCGGATACCCACGCGTGAATCACCTGCAGTATGGAGCTATTTGCATACGTTGCATCGGGACAACGGTCAAGCAACGTCGAGACAAGATGCGTCTCGCCCGCATCGAGAAAGTCCCAGCCCCGCTCGACAAGCCACGCGGCACAGCGCTCGTCGTTGCAGAAGGCGTCGATGATGATGGATCCACGTCGTAAGTCACCGCGTTTGAACAGCGCCCCGAGCACGCGCTCGGACAGCGAACAGGCGCCTTCGAGTACGACGCCTTCGAGCTTGTTGGCGAGGATCGCGCGTCTGAGATCGGTTAGCTCGAAATCCGCGACCTCGAATACGCCGGATACCGTATCGATGCCGAAGACGGGATAGTTACGCGCAAGCAACGCGATGTCCTCGCTCCTGAGCGTAATCCCGACGCCTTCGAGATCGCGCATGGTGCCCGTCTTGAACAGGAGCATGGCGAACATGCCGCGCACGAGATCGAGTGGGAGACGTTCGGAGAACAGCCCCTCGAGACACTCCTGCTGGGACAGCATGTTTGCGCCCCAGATAACCGAAGCCGCGCGTCCAAACAGCAGTTTACCGGCATCGATCCAGCGCTTCTTGCCGAATGCGCGACTACCGCCATCCTGCTCGGTTACCTGCCGCGGAGCACACTCTTGCTCGGTTGCGAGCAGTTCGACTGCATGTATGGAAAGGCAGTCAGCCTGCAGGGCGCTCAGAACATCGCACGAGGGCAGTGTCGTTGCGATGACCTCGATGCCCGCGTAGAGAGCCGCATCAACATGCCGAGAGAGGGCATGGGCGCGTTGCTCATGCAGCCAGGGCATGTTATCGAGAATGACGAGGCTCGCGCAGACATCGCCCTGCCGCACGATCATGTTCTCGTCCCTGTCGAGCGCGAGCAAGAAATCAGGGCTTGCGGCATCAATCCAGGTAACGGAACTCTCAGGGAAGAGGCGCTGCGCGTACTCACGCGCAAGCTCCGTCTTTCCGAAGCCGTGCGGCGCCATGATGAGGCGCAACGCATTGCGGTCTTGCAGCATCGTCGAAATGAGCACATCACGTTTGACGTGCGTCCCCAGAAGCGACGACACCTGCAATTCTGCCGGATAGTCGAGCGAGAGATCCTCCCCTGTCTCTTCGGGTGTCTCGAAATCAAACGCAAGCTCCTCGACCATAGTGCATCCTCCCCCTCAGAACAGTGCTTCGCATGCGAGGGTGATGGTGCGCGACAGCGCCGAATCGGGCACGCAGATGACCGCGATTGCACAGATAAGCAACAGTATTCCGCAGCTTGACAGCAGGCATGACACGATAAGCAGCATGCGCGGCTGACGCAGCACATGCTCGCTTTGCCTCTCGGGAGCCCCTCCGCGTGAAAACCGGGAGAGACGTGCCATGACGGCTTGGGCGCTTTCGTGTGAAGGCGCAGGCGGAACCTCGATGCTCATCATTACTCCTCGCTATTGCTCTTGCGAGGAAGCAGGGTACCCGCCCTCATTATCTCGTCTCTACAAAATCATCTCGGCAAGATATGGTTTTTCTCAAACCATGATTTCGATCGGACGTCTCTACTCCACGACAGCGCTGATTTCGATATGCAGGTTCAGAAGCCGGGCGCCCTTGACATCGATAAGCACGTCGCGGCTTATCTTCTTGAATGCGTCCTTCTCTGACACGCCACACTCGATCAGCTTGTCGGTTGCGTCTTCGTCAAGGTCCAGCTGTATACCAACGTGCTTCGCCGTCTGCCAGCGGCCCGATTCGGCAAGATGCAATACATCGGCACGCGTATTGTCATGCTCAATGAGCCTGCTCAGCTCAATGCTGACGTCAACACCGGTTTTTCCGTAAATGATGTTGTGGATTCCGCAGTACAAAACAAGGAAGGCGAGGAGCGGATCGCCCGCCTGGCGGTGCGTGCAGACGATGATAAGCCTGAGCCGCTCCGGATGGGATTCCTTCCGAAAGAATCTCTCGAGCCCAACGGCCATGTCATCGGCATCTATGAAGTGCGCTTCGTCGATAATCGCAAGCGTGCCACCTGCCACAATCGTGTTGTGGAGCACGTCTTCGAGGGCGCCTTCCTGGTGTGGGTTAAAGCGCAGGTCGATGTCATCCCCGAGCACTGCCGTAAAGTATCCACTCCGCTCGTGCGTCGTCAAAACGACCACGTCGTTCGATGTGCGCCTCTTCTCCATCTGCCCCATCCCCCTCATGATGACGCAAGCCTGCCCGTCGTACGCCTCCTTGCCTTATAATCCGCTCTGCGCATAACCGCGTGATGCCACTATGAGACAGGAATGCAGATGACCGGTAGACCGCAACGAGAGAAACCCAAGGAGACGATCCGGGCCGCCGTAAGCGAGGACATCTACGCTTCTGTGTTACCACTGCTCAAGAACGATACGTTGACTTTCGCAAGCGTAAGTCAGCTTGTCGAGACCATTATCTTTCTATCCGAGCACATCTACGTGGCAGAACCCGATGATAGCTTTGTCATCGGTTTGGTGCGGCTGCGAGCGGACAGGGTTATCGACCAGATCAGGAACCCTCAGCTCATGGCATCGCGCTACATACACGTCACCCTTGACGTGGACGCGGTGGGTTTTCTCGATTTGCTTGTGCGCAAGTACCCCATGCTCTTCAGAAATCGCAGCGAGGTCATAGAGCTTCTGCTCCTCAACATCGGTGAGGAGTGCGGCACGTCAAATGGCACGCGGTATTATGCCAGCAGACTGGCAGAGGTGCTCAGCCTGCATCCCGTGCACAAGCGATAGAAGGTCGCGAGCTACTTCTCTTCCTTAAGGCGCTTCTTGTGAGCGGCGACGATCTGCTCCGAGCGCATGCGCAGCGTGCCCGATGCGTTCTCGGAATCGAACTTCATGCGTTGGGCGAGCGCGGAACTCGTGGCAAGCGAGATATTTCCCTCGGCAAAGGCGACGAGCTGCATGAGCATGTCGGTGAACTCGGGATTACCGTGATAGCACTGGATGGCCTCGTCGATCTGCGTCCAGACCTCTTCGGAATTATCGACCGAGGCACTACCGTAGCCACAGAAGAAGTGGAACGCGGCCTCGCGCACGAAGCCGTTCGTCTCGTCGTAGAGCGAGTCCTCCGCCGCGACGAGCACGTCCTCGTCATAGCGCTGGCCGGCCTTGCCCATCTGGTCGAGCGCGTGCAGAACTTCCCAGCGCGTCTGTGCTTCGGGCTTGGTCAGGCCACTGGCGATGTCATCGGCATAGGGAAGCAGAACGCTTGCGTCCTTGTCGGCGATGAGCGCGACGGTCGAGGCGGCCTTCTGGCGACGAATCCTGCTTGAACCGGCTATCTCCTGCGCGAGCGCATCGACAAGACTCTCGTCGGTAAGTGCCTGCTCGGCCAGCGCCTCGCGCTCCTCTGCCGTACCAATCTTCAGTTCCTCTGCCATACGAGCACGCCCTTTCGCTTCTCGTTGTTTGTCTGTCTAGTCGTTGTAGAACGCCTGTACCTGATCGATCTCTTCGACGACTTCTTCTTGCACCGCCTGCTCGCGCTCGTCCATGGAGATGTACGAACGCGTGCTGTTGATTGCCTTGTACGCGGGACGAATGATGCGCTTGCCCTCGACGATTTCCTCGAAACGATGCGCCGCCCAGCCGGCCATGCGAGCCGTGGCGAACAACGGCGTGTACAGCTCCTCGGGAATGCCAAGCATCGTATACACGAGGCCCGAGTACATGTCGATGTTGGCGCAAATCGCCTTGCGCGAGCCACGCGCTTCCTCGAAGAGCTCGGGGGTGAGACGCTCGATGGTCTCGATGAGCTCGAACTCCTGCTGGTACTCCGTGCCGTCCGCGAGATCGCGCGCGTACTTCTTGCAGATGACCGCACGCGGATCGCTCAGCGTATAGACGGCGTGGCCCATGCCATAGACGAGGCCGCTGTTATCGAAAGCTTCCTTCTTGAGGACGCGCCGTAGGTAATCGGCAACCTGGCCCTCGTCGTTGATGTCACGCACCTGCTCCATGAGATCACGGCGCTGCTCGCTGACCTTGATGTTTGCGCCACCATGACGCGGTCCTTTGAGCGAGCAAATGCCACCGGCGTATGCCGAGTACGCATCGGTGCCACTTGAGGTGAGCACGCGCGTGGTGAAGGTCGAGTTATTGCCGCCGCCGTGCTCGGCATGCAGTATGAGCATGATGTCGAGCATGCGGGCTTCCTCGGCCGTGTACTGCATGTCGTGGCGCAGCATGTAGAGGAAGGTCTCTGCAGTCGAAAGGCCTGGCTTGGGCGGATTGATGTACATGGGGCTGCCGGGGACGGTGCGTTGACGACTCGCCAGGTAGGACAAGGCGGCGATGCGCGGCAGGCGGCTCAGGAGCTGAACGGCAACCTCGATCTCGTGGCGCTTATTGATGGCGTCGATCTCGTCTGCGCCATCGGCGGCGTAGAGCATGAGCACGCTGCGTGCCATCATGTTCATGACGTTCCCGGACGGGTAGTTCATGATGAGGTTGTTGACGAACCCGTTAGGCAAATCACGATAGCCGTCGATGGCAGCATTGAAGCGCTCGAGCTCGGCGCGCTTGGGCAGATCGCCCGCTATCAGAAGATACGCGAGTTCCTCATAACCCGAGCGGCCCTCGGTGGCGGCAGCATCGACAAGGTCCTCGATGTCATAGCCGCGCAGGGTCAGACGTCCCTCATCGGGCACGCGCACGCCTTCGTCCGTGAGATAACCATGCACGTTGGATATCGACGTGATGCCAGCCACGACGCCCGTGCCATCGGCATTGCGCAGACCGCGTTTGACATTGAAGTGGCTATAGTAGCTTTGGTCATAACCGCTATAGGCACCGAAGTGCTGAAAGACCTCGGATTCCTTTGAATCTGACACGTGTTGCTCTTTCGCTTAGCATGCGCATGCGTGCTGCGCAGGGATTTGCAATGTAAGCGGCTATTATACTCCAGCATGATGCAGTGCCCGGTAACGGGAACGTGACAGGTGGGCGAATACGACAGGCGATTGCGGGCTTGCTCTCGCACCCGACCACCAGACCGCAGCACGTGGCACCTACGAATGTTTTTGCCAGAAAATGTGCGTCTGTGACTTCGTCAACAGCCACCACACCGCAATCCATGGCATTCCCGCCAAGTAATGTGCGTCGGTGTCTGTCCCGGCGACCACAGGGGCACATTTCGAGACACTCCCCAAGGCTTCTGCCAAAAAAGGTGCTCCCATGGCCGTACCCCCGACCATCACAGCACAAAACACGGCGCATTTCGAGGGACGGTGCCAAGCGATGCGCACTGGTGGCCGCGCTCGCCTATCTCATTACAGCTCGCGGCGGGATTCGATGGCGCGGCCGAGCGTGACCTCATCGGCATATTCGAGTTCCCCGCCCACGGGAAGGCCGCTGGCCAAGCGCGTCACGCGAATACCGAGCGGCTTGATGATGCGCGCCAGGTAACTGGCCGTAGTTTCACCCTCGACATCGGGGTTCGTGGCGACGAGCACTTCCTCGACGGCCTCGGAGCCCAAGCGCGCCATAAGGTCGGCAATGTGCAAATCCTCGGGCATCGAGCCTTCCATGGGATTGATGACACCTCCGAGCACGTGATAGAGACCCTGATAGATTCCCGTGCGCTCGATGGCCTCGACATCGCGCGGTTCGGCGACGACGCAGATGGTCGCAGCCTCGCGTTGCGGGTCCGAGCAAATCGCGCAGAGCTCGCCCTCGGCGAAGTTATGACAACGCGGGCAGAGATGAATTGCCTTCTTGACGTCGACGATAGCCTCGGCAATGCCGAGCGCGACCTCATCATCGCTGGTCAAGAGCCAGTTGAGTATGCGCTGCGCGGACTTGGGGCCAATGCCCGGCATGCGCTCGATTTCCTCGAGCGCATGTTGAATGGAAGCTTCCTTCTTCATGGACGGCTAGAAAAGCCCGGGAATGTTCATGCCACCCGTGACGGCGCTCATGCGCTCCTCGACCATCGCCTGAGCATCGGCGATGCCCTCGTTGACGGCGGCAACGATCATGTCCTGCAGCATCTCGACATCCTCCGGGTCGAGTGCCTCGGGGTCGATTTCGATGCTCTTGATGCGCAGATCGCCATACACGGTCGCAGTGACCATGCCACCGCCGGCCGTTGCCTCGACCGTCTCGCGTGCGGCCTCATCCTGCACGGCCTGAATCTTAGCCTGCATCTTCTGAGCCTGCTTGAGCATCGCCTGCGGGTTCATTCCTTTAGCCATCGTGGCTCCTTATTCCTCGTCGTTTATCTCTTGTACTTTAACACCTGCTCCGAACGCGGAGAGGGCGTCGGCAAAATCGGCTGGCATCTCATCGACAGGAGTTGCCTGCTGCTCAGCCACCAGACTTTCGAAGTACCCGTCGTCTATCGGCGGGATATCATCGGCAATGCTCGTAGGAGGCTCGCTCGTCAGTGGCGCCGGTTGGGCGGATAGGCCCGAGAACGACCCGATTTGGCAGCTGAAGTGCACCTCATGACCGAGCACCTCGGCGAAGGCCCTGTTGATGATGGCCTTGGCATCGGGGCCGTTCACGATGCGCATCTGGAAGTCAGAACCCGTGGGGAAGAGCAGTTGGTACTGCCCGTCCTCCGTGGATAGCGAAACGCCCGAAAGCAATGCGCCCGTAGCCGCGTCTTCGCGCTTGACCACGGAAAGCAAGGCGGCAAGCAGGCGCTCGGGCGACATGTCAGCCGCCGGGGAGATTTCTCGACTGCGCTCGCTATCGCTCGCTCCGCTCGAAATAACAGAGGGGGACGCTTCGGCCGGGATGGTGGAGGATGCTGCATCGTTCATGGCAACCGGGGATGGCTCCGACCCTTCCCATGGAGGGAGGTCATCACTCGCGGGATTGTCATTCCGACCGGAATCACCGCGAGGCATCGTCCCGTTGTCATTTCGACCGATATCGCCATAGGGCATCGCCCCATTGTCATTTCGACCGGAGTCGCCGTAAGGCGACGAAGTGGAGAAAACTCCCATGTCACTGCCCGCGGTAGACGTTGGCTGAGGTTTCTCGACTGCGCTCGAAATGGCAGGCGCTGCCGTCATCGAAGGTCTGAGCTCGAGAACCTCGATGCGCTCGGCGAGGGCCTCGAGGGTGAGCTCGCTATCAGGACGCGTGAGGCGCGTCATCGCGATCTCAACGCTCAGGCGCGCATCGGCGGAGTTGCGTAGCTCTGCGACGAGCGCACCGCAAATGTCGAGCGCGCGGGCAAGGCGGTCGACGCCACCGAACTCGGCTGCCTGTTGGCGATAACGCTCGAGCTGAGCGGCCGTGCAGGCAACAATGCCGTTCTCGCCACCGGTAATAGCCGTCACATAGAGGTTGCGCAGGTGCGAAGCAAGGTCGCGCGCAAACTGCGCGAGGTCGACGCCGCGGCCCACGAGGTCGTTAATCCAGACGAAGCACGACGGTGTATCGCGTCGCGCGATGTATCCCGCTATCTCGAAGAGCGCCGCGATGTCGATCTGGCCGAACATGCGCGTGGCTTCGTCGAGTGTGATCTTGCCCTCGGTATAGACGCCGACTTGCTCGAGCGCCGTCGTGGCATCGCGCATGCCACCGGCGGATTTTGCGGCGATGAATTCAAGTGCTTCAGGCTCGTATTCGAAGCCCTCGCCCTTGCTGATACGCTCGAGATAGCCCACGATCTCCTCGACGGAGAAGCGGCGAAAGTCGAAGCGCTGACAACGAGACTGGATGGTCTCGGGAACCTTATGCGGATCGGTCGTGCACAGCACGAAGACGACATGCTCGGGCGGCTCTTCGAGCGTCTTGAGCAGCGCGTTGAACGCCGCCGTCGACAGCATGTGCACCTCGTCGATGATGTAGACCTTGAAACGGCCGCGCGTAGGGGCAAACCCCACGCGCCCGATGATTTCCTCGCGCACGTTGTCAACACCCGTGCGACTTGCGGCATCGAGCTCGAAGACGTCAGGGTGTGTACCCTGCGCAATCTCGAGGCATTGCGG
>USOR01000023.1 GCA_900556425.1 uncultured Coriobacteriaceae bacterium | reverse complement strand
AGACGACGTATTGCCTGCCGGCGTCTTCTGCTCTTGCTCTGCCCCCGTAATGACCATGGACCGTGATTTAGCCCCGTCACGCCTGATATATCCCTTTGCCTCAAGCGCGTTGAGATGCGCATGGACAGTGGAGGGGGAAGATAGGCCAATGGCCTGGCCAATCTCACGCACAGATGGGGGATAGTGCTTTACCTCGATGCACTTTCGAATGTAATCAAGTATCTGTTGCTGGCGTTTCGTTATCCATGCCATCCTCCCGGACTCGTTATCAAAGAGTTTAGACGAAATCCTCGTTAATTACAAACAGATGTTCGTTTTTTATTGGCATCAAACAGATGTTCGTATATTATATATCGAGAACAGATGTTCGGTTTAAAACCGTGTCACAGGTAACGGATATAACAAACGGGCACGTACATGAAGCAAACAGGAGGTCAACATGAACGCTCTCCGCACGCAAGAAGCCAACATGATGCTCACATCAGTCAATGTGCAACCGCAGCTTACCGTTATCCAGGGCATGCCACGCACGCGTGAATCGCTATTAGACCGTATGGCAAATATGGCGTTCGGCTATTTGCACGGCGGCGATTTCTCCTCGGATGTGCACGACGTGCTCGATTCGCGCGCACATCACGTTTTCCTCAATGGCATGCGTGAGCGAGTCTTTGCCTTCGCTGCGTGCACCGTGGCCATAGGCGCCCTTTTCGTTTTCTCCTTCATGTAAAAAGGGGAGGCAGCTGGGGCAAACGCTCGTGCAAGCTCGGCCGTATGACCATCGTTCTCTGTTAGAATCACGCTACTTGATAATTCAACGCAAAGTGAGGAGAACGGATGCTTTGCCCAAACTGCAGCTGTAAAGAATCCCGGGTAATCGATTCGCGTTCATTTGACGACGGAGCAAGCATAAAGCGCAGGAGAGAATGCCTCGAGTGCGGAACACGTTTCACGACCTTCGAGAGAAGGGAAGAGGAACCTATCATGGTTCTCAAACGAGACGAGCACATCGAGCCTTTCGATCGCTCCAAGCTTCTCAAGAGTCTGCTCTCGGCAACTGCCAAACGCAATGTTTCGCTTCATACGCTCGAAGCCTTTGTCGACATGGTCGAAAATGATATTCGCAACACATATCGTGGACCTATCCCTTCCTCGTCCTTGGGAGACCAGGTTCTCATAAGATTGGGTGATTTGGATAAAGTCGCGTATATTCGCTTTGCCTCGGTCTACAAGGATTTCAAGGATATCGACGAGCTGCGCGAAGAGCTTGAGAGCCTGACTGAAAGCGCAGCTGATGCAGCATCGGCCACCGACGTTCAGGAGCTAGAAGATGAGTAAGACCATCACGCTCAAACTCAAGAAGCTCGATGAAGAGCTGCCAACGCCCGCATACGCCAATCCGGGCGATGCAGGGCTCGATCTCTATGCGGCCAAGGACGTGACCTTGCAGCCAGGACAGCGCGTTATGATCCCAACGGGCATCGCCATTGCCATTCCTCAGGGTTATGCGGGCTTCGTGCAGCCTCGCAGCGGTCTTGCCGCCAAGCAGGGTTTCTCCATAGTGAACACGCCAGGGCTCATAGATAGCGGGTATCGCGGAGAAATCGGCGTGATCGGACTCAATACAGACACGCAAAGCGAAATTGCCATTAAACGTGGAGACCGCGTTGCGCAGCTTGTCATTCAAGAGGTTCCCGTTGTCGAGCTGCTCGAAGTAAACGAGCTTGACGAGACCGAGCGTTCTTCTGGTGGATTCGGCTCAACCGGCAAGTAGCGTACCCTCATAAGCTCCAGGCATGCAGGTGCTTATATGTGCCTCTACATGTCTGGAGCTCTTTCTATCTTCAAGTGCTGTATGTCTGATAATGTATCTTATGGGAACTTAATTATATTATGGATCTTTCGTTGCTCCTCAACCAGATAGACGCCTTCGTCTGGGGCCCCGTCATGATATGCCTCCTCCTTGGGACGCATGTCTTTCTCACGGTTCGCACGGGGTTCATACAGCGCAAGTTACCGCTCGCCATCAAGCTCTCCGTGCAAAGGGATGACGAAGGCGAAGGTGATGTCTCGCAGTTTGGCGCATTGGTGACCGCCCTTGCCGGCACCATCGGAACCGGATCGATTGTCGGCGTCGCAACCGCAATCATCGCAGGCGGCCCTGGTGCTGTCTTCTGGATGTGGCTTACCGGCGTCTTCGGAATCGCGACAAAGTACACTGAGGTCTACGCGGCCATCAAGTACCGCGTCAAGGATCATCGCGGGCAGATGCTCGGCGGGGCCATGTACGCTTGGGAACGCGCGTTCAAACGCCCTGACGGCTCTGTTCCCTTCTGGGCCAAGCTCGGTGCCGTTCTCTTTGCTGCCTTTGCCGTCGTCGCGACGCTCGGGACGGGTTCTGCCGTCCAATCATCGGCGATGACGGGCATCATATGCGGGAACTTCCCCATGATTCCCAAGTGGGTCGTATCGCTCATCATCGCAGTGTTCGTTGCCGTGGTCATATTCGGCGGCGTCAAGTCCATTACGAGCGTCTGCGAGAAACTCGTTCCCTTCATGGCGGCGGCATATGCCATGGGTTGCCTTGTCATCCTTGTCGCAAACGCTCCCTACCTGGGCCAGACGCTTTTGCTCATCCTCGAATGCGCTTTCACGAGTAAGGCGGCATTTGGCGGTGCAGTGGGCAGCGGCATCATGATCGCCTTGCAATACGGATGTGCCCGCGGGCTGTTTTCCAACGAGTCCGGCCTCGGCACGGCCCCCATCGTTGCGGCAGCCGCGAGCACCCGCAATCCCGCACGTCAGGCACTTATTGCCTCGACCGGCACCTTCTGGTCGACGGTCGTGATCTGCCTCATCACGGGACTCGTCCTCGTTTCGACGATGCTCGCCCATCCCGACATCGTCATGGATGGTTCCCTGCAAGCTGGTGCCGATCTGGCGAATGCCGCCTTTGCCACCATCCCCTACGTCGGCACGCCGGTGCTCGTCATTGGCATGGTGAGCTTTGCCTATTCGACGATTCTGGGATGGAGTTACTACGGGAACCGTTGCGCCACCTACCTCTTCGGCAAGCGGGCAATCGTTCCCTATCAAGTCATCTACGTTGTCGTGGGCATTCTCGGCGGATTGGGTGTCGGCGACATCGTCTGGACCGTTTCCGATATAGGAAACGCGCTCATGGCCCTACCCAACATCATCATGATCCTGCTGCTTTCGGGCATGATAGCACGAGAAACTAGATATTATGTCTATCAAGATCACCTGGATGAACCTGCAGACGAAAACATACCAGTCATAATGTCTAAATAAAGATTGGCGCATCAACGCTGTACGGAACGCCTGCGCATGAACCACCACATGAGCAGGCACATCAGCAAACAGCCTACGAGAGCGCCCGATGCATCGACGAGCACGTCGGCTACTTGTCCCGCTCGTCCATCGATGAAGAGCTGGTGAATCTCATCACTGCACGCATAGAGCACCGCGATGATAAACGCCGCGATGCCCACAAGCGTCACGCGTCGTCCAAGTGGCGACAAGGCAACTTTCTTATCGCAGCGCCAGGCGTGAAGCTGCCAACATGTGATCACGAGCGATATGGCAAGGCAAGCATACTCCGATGCATGCGCCGTTTTGCGTATGGGCCAGGACATCTGGGCGATGATCTGCGTTTGCTGCTCGCCTGTCATGCTATCGAACCCTTCGACGAAGACGGATGCAAGCATGCGCGCAATTGAATCGCTCAACGATCCCGACTCCCCTCCGCTTTGTGCCGAGAAGCAGAAGATGAGTACCATGATCGCAAGCGTCAAGCTCATGCTTAACGTGACCTTGAGAGTGCGCATGTCCACCTCCCTCGTACTAAACGCTCCGTTTCATGCCGTCCATCATATCTTTTGAAGGCGAATATGCAAAAAAATCGAATAATTTACTACTACAGCGTGCAAAAGTGGTCTATAGTGTTCGCAATCTGATTTGGAGGACCATTGAACGATCGAGCGAACATACTGAAGCATCACGGCGCGGCCGTGCATGCCAGTGCGCTCTCGTTTGCCTCCAGCTTTTCCTATTATCGATACCTCTAGCACACGGCGGGATGCACGTGCCGACACCCCATGTCTACGCGTGCGCTTGATGTCCTTGTCGTGTGCGCCTCCGCCTGTTCGTTGTACTACCGTGAGAAGGAAAGAGCATGTTCGTCAAAATACTACTCATCATCATATTCATAGCCATCGCGGTCGGCGTCGGCATCTACACGCGCCGTGCGGCCTCGCGCGATGTCGACGGCTTCATTCTCGGTGGTCGTAACGTCGGTCCCTGGCTTTCGGCCTTCGCATACGGCACCGCCTACTTCAGCGCCGTCGTCTTCATCGGCTACGCTGGCCAGTTTGGTTGGAAGTACGGCATGGCCGCGACCTGGGCGGGCATCGGAAACGCCGTGATCGGCAGCTTGCTTGCCTGGTGGGTGCTCGGTCCGCGCACGCGTGAGGTCACGCAGCGACTCAAGGCCTCGACCATGCCTGAGTTCTTCGGCAAGCGCTACCAGAGCAAGGGTCTGCGCATTGCCTCTGCTGCCATCATCTTCGTGTTCCTCATCCCCTACACTGCGTCGGTCTACAATGGCCTATCGCGTCTGTTCACGATGGCGTTTGGCGTGCCCTACGAGTGGTGCGTCATCGGCATGGCCATCGTGACCTGCATATACGTCGTGTTGGGTGGTTACATGGCCACGGTCGTCAACGACTTTTTGCAGGGCATCGTCATGCTCGTCGGCATCACGGCCGTCATCATCGCGGTTCTGCAAACGCAGGGAGGGCTCTCCGAGGCCGTCGTTCAGCTTTCGCAGATTCAAGCACCCGGAACCGATCAACTTGGCGCCTTCACGAGTTTCCTCGGCCCCGACTTTCTCAACTTGATGGGTGTCGTCATCCTGACATCGCTTGGCACCTGGGGCTTGCCGCAGATGGTGCAGAAGTTCTATGCCATCAAGTCCGGTCCGGCCATCAAGCAGGGTGCCATCATCTCCACGGTTTTCGCCTTCGTCATCGCGGGTGGCAGCTACTTCCTCGGTGGCTTCGGTCAGCTCTTCGGCGACCAGATCGCCTACGCCGCCAATGGCACGCCTGTCTACGACTCGATTATCCCGACCATGCTCTCGAACCTACCCGACTTTCTCATCGGCCTCGTCATCGTGCTCGTGCTCTCGGCGTCCATGAGCACGCTGTCCTCGCTCGTACTCACCTCGAGCTCGGTGCTCACGCTCGACCTCATCAAGGGCAACATCGTCAAGGAGATGAACGAGAAGAGGCAGATCGTCTGGATTCGCGCGCTGCTCGTGGTCTTTGTGGCCATCTCGGCTCTCATCGCCGTCTTCCAGTACCAGAGCTCCGTAACCTGGATTGCGCAGCTCATGGGCATCTCCTGGGGTGCTCTTGCCGGCGCCTTCCTTGGCCCGATGCTGTGGGGTCTGTATAGCAAGCGCATCAGCAAGGCCGCCGTGTGGGCGAGCTTCATCGTCGGTGTGGGTCTGACGACCGTGAACATGATCATGGGATTTGTCGGCACGCCGCTCATTGCCTCCCCCATCAATGCGGGCGCTATCGCGATGATTCTCTCGATTGTCATCGTGCCGGTCGTGAGTCTGTTTACCAAGGCGGTGCCCTTCGAGGTCAATCCGCCGAGCCCCGAGTCCGGTACCGACCGCGAGCTCTATGCCGAGATTGACTCGATGCCCGATGCAAAGGCGAGCACGCGTCGCGAAATCGTCGCAGGTGCCAATGTCGAGGAAATCGAGCTACTTGATCAGGAGCAAAACGAGAAGAAACGCGAGTAGCCTTGCGCAACACACGTCATGCAAGCGAAGAGGCTCGGGATTATCCGGGCCTCTTCTAGTATCCCGCGAAGTGCTTGAGGGCGAACTTCACGGCGCGCTCGGCACCATAGGGCGTGGCATCCGCAAGCTTGATACCGCAACGCATGAAACGCGTGTCGAAGAAGAGGTTGCGCAGCTTGTGCTGACGCCGTATCTCGGTGACGATGGGTTTCATGAGCGCATGATAATTCGCCTTGTTGACAAGTGCACGAGCGAGCATACGTGCCGAATGAAGCGCATGGTATATGCCCTCCCCGGATGGCGGACAGATAAGGCTCGCCGCATCGCCTAGAAAGTAGACGCCGCTTCTTTCGAGCAGGACATCGCGTCCCGTCGGAATGAAGGCACCGCGTCGCGTCTCGTACTCGACGCCCATCTGGTCGGCAAATGCCCGAAGGCGAGCGTCAAGGTCGGGATCGCCTGCATAGGCACAGCAACCGAGCTTGGCAACGTCACCGCAGGGCGCGTACCAGGAGTACCCAATGAAACCATCTTCGTAGCACATGGTGAGTGGCGCGCCCGTGTTCGCGACCGTGGTCTCGAGTGAGAGAATCGCGTCGGCTACCGGTGAGTGCCTTTCGTACGTACGAAAGCGCCCCATCGGCGGCAATGAGCGTGCCGTAACCGAGCGTCTCCTGCGTTTCGCCGTCACGCGTTCCCTCGAGACGGTGTCTGTCGAAGTCGATTGCCCGGACATGAAAGCGGTCGACGAGCTCTCCCCCGCAATCACGGAAGGCGTCGAGCACGAACGCATCGAGTTCGCATCTCTCGGCACTGCACATTCGTATGCGATCGAGATTGACCTTGATGCCTGCGGCATCACAGCACATGGACGTGAACTGCGACTTTACAAGGTTATTAGACCAATTGTCGAATATCATGTCGAGCTCGTGCATGGCGCGTGGTGTGACAAGGCCGGCACAGAGCTTGGACTTGGTTTTCACGTCGAGACGTTCGAGGAGCATGACGTCGCACCCCGCTTTGCGCAGAAGATATGCACAAGTCGATCCGGCAAGACCAGCCCCAACGATAAGGTAGTCGACATGGTGCATGGCTACACGCCCTCGTAATCGAAGGCGGGTATGAAGGACTCATCGGCTGTATCGCTTTCTTGCATGAAGCTATTCACAATGCCTAAATCGAGGGCATAGTCAATGAGCTCGTCGTATTCGTCTTCGCTCACGCGAGAAGCGAGCTCCGGATAATCCCGGATAAGCTCCTCGGAAGGCGTGAACTGGTTCATGATGCTCACAATCATGTCATCGCGATAGGGTTTTGCGGCAAGGAGTTCCATGACGCGTTTGGAATCCTCAAGATGTCCTGGCAGTAGAAGATGTCGCACGACGACGCCACGCATGAGGCGCTCCTCTCCCCTCTCGGTTTCGTCATAGCGCAACGGCCCTGCAAGCTCGAACATGACATCGAGAGCACAAGAGGCAATGCGCGGATAATCGGGTGCAGCCGAATAGCGCTGGGCAAGCGCAGATGAAGCGTACTTGAAATCGGTGAGGAAGACGTCAACATAGCCTTCGAGTGCTTCAATGGCCTCGGGCAGCTCGTAGCCACTGGTGTTGTAAACGATGGGCAAGGCAAGCGGTCTGTTCGAAAACCCGTCTGAACGGGCAAGATCGAGTGCTGCCTTGATTTGCGGCGCAAAGTGCGTCGGTGTAACAAGGTTGATGTTGAGAGCTCCGCGTTCCTGCTGCTCGAGAAAGATGCGAGCCAAGCGCTCGACGGAAACGGCGCGACCTATTTTGCCACGTGCGATATCCTTGTTCTGGCAGTAGACGCAGCGAAGCGGACAACCCGAGAAAAAAACTGTGCCACTCCCGGACTCGCCGCTAATGGGTGGTTCCTCCCAGAAGTGGAGCGCGGCGCGTGCAAGACGCACCTCATCGCCCTCGCCGCACACGCCATGTGTTCTCGTACGATCAACATGGCAATGACGAGGGCATATGGCGCATGCTTCCATCATAAGCGCGAAAGGCTATCCCTCGAGCTTTTCGGTAACGATCGCCGAGATGACCTTGGGGTTGCCTTGACCGCCAAGCTGCTTCATGACCTGCCCCATGAAAAAGCCCTGCAGACCCGTCTTGCCACCGCGGTAGGCCTCGACCTTGTCAGGGTTGGCTGCCATGAGCTCCTCGACCATCTGCTCGATGGCACTCGTGTCGGTTGTCTGTTCCATGCCGTGTGACTTCACGTATTCCTCGGGATCGATGCCCTCTCCGATGAGCGCGGCAAGAACTTCCTTGCCCTGCTTGGAACTGATTGTGTCATCGGCCAGAAGCTTAGCAAGCTTTGCCAACGCCGCCGGAGCGATACCGGACTTCGAGATGGTCGTCGCGTTTTCGTTTGTCCACGCGCTCACGTCGTTGATGATGAGGTTCGCGATCTTCTTGGCGACAGCCGCATCTTCATCGTGAGCCGCTTCCTCGAAGAACTCGGCAATTTCGACATCACCGGCGAGTTCGCCGGCATCATAGGCAGGCAGGCCATAGCTTTCCATGAAGCGCTGCTTCTTGGCATCGGGCAGCTCCGGAAGCTTGGCGCGTACGTTCTCGATGAATTCGTCGGAAAGGTCGAAGGGGGCCAGATCAGGATCGGGGAACATGCGATAGTCGTCTGCCGTCTCCTTGACGCGCATGACGATGGTGCGCTTGGCGCCAGGCTCCCAGTGTCGCGTCTCCTGGCGGATGACTCCTCCGCTCTCGAGCACCTCGGCCTGGCGGCAGATCTCGTAGGCAAGGCCATCGTGGAGATTCTTGAACGAGTTGATGTTCTTGAGCTCCGTCTTCGTGCCGAGCTCCGTCGAGCCACGACGACGCAGCGAGACATTGCCATCGGCGCGCAGCGAACCCTCTTCCATCGAACAATCCGAGATGCCGAGCGTGAGGTAGATCTGACGTAATTTCTGCATGAAGGCACGCGCTTCTTCCGGCGTACGCAAGTCGGGCTCGGTGACGAGCTCGATGAGTGGCGTACCAGCGCGATTGTAGTCAACGAGCGAGCGCTCCGCGCCATCGATACGGCCTTCCGAACCACCCAGATGCGTCATCTTGCCCGCGTCTTCTTCCATGTGGATGCGCGTGATGCCGATGCACGTCGTATACGACCCGTCCTCGTTCTTGGGGATGTCAACACGCTCGGCAGCGCCCTTGGCGGAAAGCTCGAGGTCAAGATGACCGCGCATGCAGAACGCGAGCGGCCCCTGCGTCGTCTGGAAGTTCTTGGCCATGTCCGGATAAAAGTAGCCCTTGCGATAGAACATCGTATGCTTCTCGATGTCGCAGTTGGTTGCCAGGCCGGCAAGCACGATGCTCTCGATAGCCGCCTTGTTGGGCACGGGAAGGGCACCGGGCATGCCAAGGCAAACCGGACAAGTATGCGTATTCGGATCTGCACCGAACTCAATCGGGCACGAGCAGAACATCTTGGTCTTGAGCGTCGTGAGCTCAGCATGAACCTCGAGGCCGATGACGGCCTCCCAGTCCTTGAGAACCTCGGTCAATTCCTTCATGAGAGACCTCCCTTCTCGAGAGGCGCGATGCGGGGAACGATGGTCGCGGCCTCAAGCGCTGCACCCACGCGCAGGATAACCTCATCATGGAACTGCGGGCCTACGATTTGCAAACCGAAGGGCAGGCCAGAATCCTCGCCGAGCGCAATGGGCAGGCTCATACCGCCATTACCCGCGATGTTGATGCTGATGGTGTAAATGTCCGAAAGGTACATGGATGCAGGATCGCTCACCTCGCCGAACTTGAACGCGGTGCGCGGACTCGTGGGCAACACGATTGCGTCGACCTTCTCGAACGCCTTCGTGTAATCTGCCGTGATGAGCGTGCGCACCTTTTGCGCGGGGATGTAGTACTCGTCATAGACACCACTTGCGAGCAGCCAGGCACCAAGCATGATGCGGCGCTTGGCTTCCGCGCCGAAACCCTGGGCGCGACTGTCCTCGTAGCGCTGCTCGAGGTTCTTGCCGTGGGCGTGATGTCCGTAGCGAACCGAATCGAAACGTGAGAGGTTCGAGAACGCCTCGCAGGGTCCGAGCACGTAGTAGGCGCTGATGGCGGCCGCCGCATTGGGCAGCTCGACTTCGACAATCGTGGCCCCCAGCTCTTCGAGCCTCGCGACGCTTTCCTCGAAAGCATGCTTGACTTCGGGTGTGAGGCCGTCAAGTTCGAGTAGGGCGGGCACGATGCCGATGCGCATGCC
>USOR01000022.1 GCA_900556425.1 uncultured Coriobacteriaceae bacterium | reverse complement strand
ATCGAGCGTGGCATGGGAATCCATCGCTTCCCTGTCACGCACTACGAATAGGGTGAGCGCGAGGAGAATGGCGGATGTCGCCACGAGAATCAGGAACATGAAGCGCCAGCCGAGCGCATCGCAGAGGAAGCCGCCGATGGTCGGACCGATGTTGGGTGCGAAGCCGAGCGAGATTCCCGCGAAGCCCATGGCGGTGCCATGCCTTCCCTCGGGAAAGCGCGTCATGGCGATGGTCTGTAGAAGCGGCATGAGGATACCGGTCCCCACCGCCTCCAAAACACGACCGACGATGAGCATGGGAAAGGTCATGGCCATGAAGTCGCAGAGAGATCCGACGAGATAGAGGCCGTACGCGATGAGCATCAGTGACCTTATCGAGAACTTCCGTTGGAGAAATGACGCCAACGGCACGGCGGCGCCCATCGAGAAGATGTAGAGCGTCGTAAGCCATTGGCCCCAGCCGATGTCGGCTCCAAGGTCGGCCAACACCACGGCGGCAACCGTGTTGAGGGCAGTCTGCGTCATTCCGCCAAGGCCGGTTCCGATCACCACGATGGCGAATAAGACGCAAGTGTACGCGCTCACCTTTTCCGCAGGGCGAGCGCCTTTCGTGTCGGACATCAGGCACCGTCTTTCTCCGAGGCACGCGTTACGAACGCGCTTTGTCTCGAATCAAGATATAGATGTCACCGAACGCGGCCTCATCCAAAAAGGATGAAAAGCACATGGATAAGACGGAAGTCATGATTTCCGGAGGGCGCGCGATGTGGTGGCTTCCGCTTGGTTTTTCTCCCGCTTGCCGAAATCTGGAACCTGACTTGTCATACGAGCGGCTCGACCATGATGATGTCGCCGGGGGAGGGCCGATGCGCCAGCCGGTAGCATGTAGAGTGCGTTTGCGCCGTATGTCTGGGGCGACCCGGGGTGGCCGGGTAGCGGGGTTGCCACGAGCTGTCCGCTGGAATCAACCTCCAGCCTGAGGAACTTGACCGAGAAGAACTCCTCGCCCGGCTGCGTCGCTTCGGGAGGACGCTCCTCGCCCGACAGCGGACGGTCACCCTCTTCCGCCCGCTTGTGCATCTTGCCCTTGGGAAACTCGGCGCCAAGTCGCGCGGGAACGAGTGTGGGATTTGGATCAAGTCCCTGGAACTTTCGCATGATCGGCAGCAAGTAGAAATTCAGGGTGAAGGACGCCCCTGCGCTCGGCCCGGAGATACCCACGATGGGCGTATCGCCCACGATGGCATACGAGCTGTGATGTCCTGGTCCGTGATTGGTCTGATGGCAGATGATGCGTCCCATTTCTTCGAGCACCTCCACGGACCAGTCATCCGAGCCTTTCGATGAGCCAGCGTTGAGCACGACGATGTCGGCAACGGCACATGCTCGCTCGATGGCGGTCTGGATTGCATCCCGGTCATCGGGAACGATGTCAAAGGGCACGTAGGTGCCGCCCCATTGCTCGACTTTGCCCCTCACGACGATGCTGTTCGATTCGTAGACCTTTCCCTTTCCGGCAAACTTGCCGGGTACGTGCTCCGAGAACGGAACGTTTGGGGGAACGAGCTCGTTGCCCGTCGGGATGAAGGCGACGCGCGGCCTTGCCATCACCTCGACCGAGGAATGCCCGGCGCTGGCGATGCGCGCGGCGACGTCTGGCGTGATGACGCAGGAGGCCGCGACGGCGATATCACCTGCCCTCATCTTGGAGCCTGCTGCTCGCGTTCCCGCGAACCTGTCGGAAGGTGCGGCGAGTATGCTGACGCGCTCCTCGTCGTCGGAAACCTCGACGTGTTCGATCACGATTGCGGTGTCAAATCCCTCTGGCATGGCAACGCCCGTGTTCGCGAATTCCCAGTCGACGCCTCGAACCCACGAGCTGGTATCGGGGACGGCGCCTGGCTCGAGGTCGGCGAATTCGTCCCATTTGACGGCTATCGAGTCGAGTGCGCACGTGAGTGTCGAGGGAACATCGTTCTTGCAGGTGATGTCTTGTGACAGGATGCGGCCATATGCGTTCTCGAGGGCGACTCGTTCGACCCGGATTTTGCCAAATGACGTGGAAAGCGCATCGGTCATTTCCGCAACCGCTTCCTGACGGGACAGTTCGACATGCAATGAATGGTCTCTCATCTTCTTCTCCAAAGGCGACGTGAGGTTCGCGATGTCGACCATGTGTCTTTCGTGTGGTCCTCGTCACGAATCCGTCGGTTCATGTTTCGGGGAGGGATGCCCCCGGCGCCCATTGTATTGCGCCGGGGACGATTTCGTAAATCAGCGGTCCTGGTGCGCTGCCCTATTTGGGAAGCGCGCCTGTGAGCAGCTCGTTCATCTCGGTATCCGAGAGGTCGTAGTTGTACATCGTCTTGTAGTAGTCCTTCGTGACATCCTCGATGCTGTCATCGAAGGCATCGGGATAGAGCAGTCTGGGAAGCCATTGCATGCCCATGAGCTGATTTACGGTCGGGGGATTGTTCATCCAGCACCAGGGATTGTTCGGCACTTCGTAGTAGTTGTCGTTCGCGATGGCGGAGATGCCCTGCCACGCCGGGTCATCACCCACGGTGTTGTAGATGCTTCCCTTCTGGAAGATGATCAGGTCGGGATTCCAGAGGGCAATTTGCTCGAGGCTGATCTCGTTTCCGTTGCCCTTGCCGGATACGTCGTTCACGACCACGACGTTGTTGGCGACCATGTCGATGACCTGCGCTTGGACGGATGTCTTCGCAATCGCGTTGAGACCGTTCTCGCCAAGCAGATACGCCATGTTGACGCGCTGCGATTCGGGAATCGTCTTCATCGTGTCCTCGACCTTGGAGTATACGCGCGTGCAATACTCGGAGAGCTGGTTGCCACGCTCCTCCATGCCGAGCAACTCACCGAGGGTCTTGTACGCCGCACCATAATCCTCCAGATAGGCCTCGACGAACACGACCGGTATGCCGAGCTGCTCCTGCAGGGCGTCGAGACTCTCCTTCGTGTCCTTCTTCACCTCGCCCGTATCGATGATGACCTGCGGTTTGGCAGCGGCGACTGCCTCGCGGTTGAAGTCGTCCTTGGCTCCCAGGACCGCGCCGAAGACGGGGTAGTCCTTGAACTTGTCGCCGAAGATCTTAAGCTGATCATCGTTGAGCGGCTGGGAGAGGCCCACCATCTTATCCGGTGCCATCGTGAGCAGCACCTGTTGGGCCGTATGCCCTGATGGGCAGATTCTCTCCAGGTTCCTTGGCAGCTCAACTTGACGGCCAAGCGAGTCGGTGAACGTCCACGTTTCCTCAGACGAGCCGCCTGAACCTCCGCTGCCCGAACAGCCGACGAGGCCGATGGCTCCCAGGCTCAATGCGATGGTGCATGCAAAAGCGAGTATCACGCCTCCGATTCTTTTCAGCGCTTTTCCTTTACCGTGTCTCATGCTCCGTCCTTTCCTGTTGTGCTTCCACTTCGCTTCGAGGCACGCAGACGCGCACCCTATCGCCATAGAGAGAGTTGACCTCGACGTCGACGCTATAGAGGCCGCTGATGAGTTCGGAGGTAATCACGTCGTGGGGAGAGCCGTACGCGTCGATGCGCCCGTCCTTCAAGACGAGTGTCCTGTCGGAATACAGAAACGCGTGGTCGGGGTTATGCGTGGACTGTATGATGGAGAGCCCTTCTTGGGCGAGTTGGCGTACGCAGGAGAGCACGCGCACGGTGTTGCCGTAGTCAAGGGCGCTCGTAGGCTCGTCCATGACGATCGTGCGGGCGTTTTGGGCAAGCGCTCTCGCTATGAGAACGAGCTGCTGCTCTCCGCCGGATATCTGCGTGTACATACGGTGGGCGAAATCGGCAATCCCTATGCGGTCGAGTGCGTCGTAGGCCCGTTTCTGTTGCTCGGGGCCAGGATTGCTAAGCATCTTCAGGTCACTACCCGTGGCCATGAGTACTACGTCGACTACCTCATAGTCGTAGACAGGCGCGTGCGTTTGCGGAATGTAGGATATTTCACGCGCCCGCTCCCGTATCGAGAGTGACTTGATGTCCTTGCCGTTGACCATGACGGTGCCGGAATAGTTCTGGTTAAGGCCCAGGATGCATCGAAAGAGCGTAGACTTTCCCACGCCGTTGGGCCCCAACACGTTTACGAGCATGCCATCGGGAATCTCGAAGGAGAGACCGTGGAGAATCTGGTGGTTGCCGTAGGAGAAATCCAGGTTTTCGACCAAGATGCTCATAGCTTCTTCTTTCTCGTGATGAGGTAGAGGAAGAAGGGGGCGCCGACGAAAGCCGTGAGGATTCCTATGGGGATTTCCGCCGTTGTGGCAAGTCGGGCGATGTCGTCTACGACGAGGAGGAACCCGGCACCCATGAGCATCGAGGCAGGGATGAGCTTGCGGTAATCCGCACCTATCAGCATGCGACACAAGTGCGGAATGACGAGACCGACCCAGCCGATCATGCCCGTCACGCACACGCAGGCGGCGGTGACGAACGTCGCCGCGACGATGACGATTATACGGATGAGTCGGGCGTTGACTCCCATGGTAGAGGCTTCGTCGTCGCCCATGGTGAGAACGTTTATGCGCCAACGCAGGGCAAAGAGCACAACGCAGCCCACGAGGAGTATGGGAAATATCATCGTGACCTGTGTCATCTTCGCGCCGGTCAAACTGCCCATGAGCCAGTACGTGATGTCGGCGAGCTCGTCGGTCGGATCTGCGATGAGCTTCGCGTAGGAGACGCCCGCCTGGAACAGGGAACTCACCATCACGCCAGCGAGTACGACCACCATCATGTGGTTTCCCTTTGCCCGTGCGCTTATGAGAAGCACTAGGAGAACCGTGAGCAAGGCGAAGGCGAAGGCTGATACCGAGACCATGCCCGCGGTGAAGCCAGCGAGGATGGCGACGGCCGCGCCGAACGCGGCTCCCTGGCTCGCGCCCAGGATGTCGGGGGAGACGAGCGGGTTTTGGAATGTCCACTGGTATGCCGCACCTGCCACGGATAGGCAGCATCCCACCATGAGGGCGAGAAGGATGCGGGGAAGGCGCACGTTGAAGAAGAGCGTCGCCTGTTGCTCCGTCCATGTTTGGTCAACGGGAAAGACGGAGCTTGCGAGCATGCCCACGGCTTCGAGGGGATCGATCGGGTAACGGCCCAGCATGAAGGATACGACGATTATCACGATGACGGCGACGCCGAGACCGACGATGATGGCGTCGGCTCGTCTGCTCGATTGCGACTTGCCCATGGCAGGAACGCATGTGCTCGCAGGTGGGATGTCCTTCATTAACTATCCTTAGAAAACAATAATTATGATGAAGGATTATATATCACAAAGAATAAACTAATCGAAGAACTATTCTCTGGGTGGTCCTATTCCGCTAGGTGACGTTTGACCAATTCCGCGTCTTGCCGGGTGGGCGCAATGCGCAAGAAGCCGCCCCAAGTTTCGGCAAAAAGGAATTCGACACGATCGGCAAGGGCCTCTCGAACCACCACGAGCGTGTCTTCCATACCCGCGCAGGGACCATTACGCAGCAACCTCATCGCCTCGATAAGACCCGATTCGTGGTCGAGTTCGAGGCGTCCCAGCTCGTCGATAACAAGGAGCTTGCGCCTCCTATCGTCTTCCGCTCGCTTCTCGATCGAGGAAAGGTGCTCGTTGACGCGTGCGATGGCGGTATCGTCTATATGCCAACCCAAGCCGGCCCTGCCGGCCTGGCTCAAGTCGGCATACGTACCGTTTGCGCGCGCGATATCCGCACGCTGGGCAAAGGGGACCGTGACGTTTTCGGGCAGGAGAAGGTTGTTTATCCCAAGCTTTTCGTAGCCCTGGTCGTTGGCGGCATTCGCGTTCGATTCGATCCAGATGCCCGGGGCGATTACGCCATAGCACGTGACGCCAAGGTGGGAAAGGTCATCCGCGAGGCGCTCGAGCCATCGGCTTTTCCCGATTTGAACATTGCCGGTAAGAGTGAATAGCATTGGGAACCTCTATTGTCGAAATATTATTCTTTATATGATATTATAGTTTTAATAATATAAAATAGGCAAGAAGACCATAGGGCAATCACGTACATGGAGGTACCCGTTATGCCTTGGACCCTGTATGACGAATTGATCGCGGGAGTACCCGAAGATGTGCTCATCACCGATTACTGCTTGGGGGCAAAATGGAGTTACGTGGAGGCGGAGAGCGGCCTGGGTGTTTCGTTTACGTGCACGGGCGGCACGAAAAGGCCGACTGACGATCGCGATTTTCGCGGTCTGCCGCTCAAGGAGCTTGCAGCCTTGTCGAAATCCTGGCATTTCGAGGAGGCGACGTTCGGAATCGCGGCGTTGAATGCGTGGTACGCACGAAGGACCCTGATTGACGAGTTCGAAGCCGTCTACGACGATCCTGTCGAGTTGCCGGATGGGTCGCTTCGCAAGCGTGACGCCTTCGAGATGATGCGCCCGCGTATCGAGATGTACGATAACGCGAAGGTTGTCGTGGTGGGTCATTTTCCCCATGTTGACAGAATAGCCGAGTACGCCAACCTGACGGTCCTCGAGCGAAGCTGCCGTGATGGACTCGATACGCCCGATCCGGCCTGCGAATATGTCATGCCAGAGGCGGATTTTGCCTTCATCACGGGTGTGACGTTGGAGAACAAGACGGCACCGCGCTTGCTCGAACTCGCAAGGGAGGCCTTCGTGACGATGGTCGGTCCTTCGGTTGTCATGGCGCAGCCGCTGTTCGACGCAGGCGTGGATATGGCAGCCGGGAGTATCGTCATGGATCCCGATCTGGCCAGGCATGCCGTGAAATCGGGCGGTGGCATGCCGTTTGGAAGTGCCTTGCAAATGGTGGCGATCACGAAGTAGACGCGCGTTTTCTCGTCTACGATGGTTTGCGGACGATTTGGCCCTTGACTTGGAGTCGACTCGAGGTGCTATAAGGTTTCCGCTTGACGGTGGAGCGTATGCTCTTCTCCCGATGAAAGGAAACGACAATGGAAAGCATCCTCGTGGCATATTTCAGCGCGACGGGCACGACCAGGCGGGCTGCTCTGGCGCTGGCTGATTATCTGGACGCGGGCACCTTCGAGATCGTTCCGGAGGTTCCCTACTCCTCAGCGGACTTGAACTGGAATGACCAGCAGAGCCGATCAAGCAGGGAGATGGACGACGAGGGCTCACGTCCCGGCATCGCCGGGCAAGTCGATGACATGAGCGCATACGAAACCATCTACGTTGGCTTTCCCATTTGGTGGTACGTGGAACCCCGCATCATCGACACGTTCCTGGAATCCTATGACATGGCGGGCAAGACCATCATCCCCTTTGCCACGTCCGGGGGTAGCGGATTAGGTAAGACCGCCCAGCACATGCAGGGAGTCTGCCCGCAGGCAATCGTCGAACAAGGCTTCATGCTCAACGATTATTCAGCAGACAAGCTCGCGTCGTTGCTTGGATAGAGGCACTGAACGACTGCTGTGCACGTTTTTTTCGGTTATGTGAAGTGCATGGCGGCCTGCTGCACGTTTTTTGCGATTATGTGAGGATGATTCTTCGGCTAGCCTCACATAATCGAAAAAAACAGGTCTTCATGTCATGCTGACTTCACACAATCGGAAAAAACGTGCAGGCGAAGAGATTCTGTCTCACACAATCGAAAAAAACGTGCACGCACAAGGCGAAGGCGCGAGCGTTTCTCTGATCACACGAACGCCGAGGCTTCGGCAGCGCGATTTCCGCCAGCTTCCGACGTCTGCAGGCGCTTGCGTCCGGCGACGAGCGAAACGCATAGCAGCGCCAGGGCGAAGAGCAGCAGCACGCCGACGTGACCGAGGACGAGTTCCAAGGTGGCGGAGTCCATGATGGCGGGGGCATGTGCGGCAGCCGAACATGCCGACGAGTACCAGTATCCCGGCAACAGGTGCGCCAGCGTCACGATCTCGGGTGTCATGAGGTCAAGGGAAATCCACGCACCTCCGAAGAACGAGATCACCATGCCGACGATGTTACCCGTCGCATTGCAGACGATGCCGTTTGCCCCGACCTGTCCAAGCAGGAAGCCAAGCGCAAGGGGCACCATGCAATAGGCGAGCATGCTCAGGGCACACAGCGCGAGGCCGCCGGGCTCAATCTGGGCAGCCGCGTCGGGAAACGCGACGAGGCCCAGGCAGAACGTCCATACCCATGCAAGCAAGGTGACGGCCATGCAAGCGGCACCCAATTGCAGATTGTAGGAGGCGAAGCTCAGCGGGGACGAGAGGTTGCGACGGCGCACGTCGACGCGACCGAGCGTGGTCACGAGAAGTCCCACGCACACGGTGATGCCGGCAAAGAGCGTGTAGGTACTCCACTGCAGGTAGAAGACGAAGCGGTCAGATTTCGAAATAGCGGTCGATTGCTCGATTACCGCAACCTGGGCCTGTTCGGACGAGTAGTCCGCAGCACGATCGATGACGTCTGCCATGGGCATTTCGGGGCTGGCCATGGCAAGTGAGCGCACCATGCCCAGAAATCCGTTGACGCTTTGATCAACGAGCTCGCCTTCCATGGAATAGTAGCTGAACACCGTCTCCATGGCGGGGATGTCTTCACCGGCATGCGATGCCTCGGCGAAGTTTGCCTCGTAGCCTTCGGGAATGATGAGCAAATAGTCGGTGGCGCCCTTGGCTACGGCATCCTGGATGGCCAGCGGCGCGTCTTCAACGACGACCTGCGTTCCGTGTTGCGCGAGCTGGCTTGCGATGGCATCGGACAATTCGCTGCCATCGCGGTCAATTACGGAGAAGTTACAACTATATCGTTCCAGGCCGTTCTCGTTCATGTCGAAATCGAACGACGCCGCCATGAAGATGCCCATGAAGCTGAGCCCGATAATGTAGATGATGGGAAAGATGATGTTGCCGCGTATGATGCGCATGGCGCATTTAAAGACTTGCATAGCGCTGCCTCCTCAGGGATTGCGCCGACAGCGCGAACAGGACGAGTGCCATGACGAGCAGGACAACCAGGTGACCTGCCATGGGTGCGAGCGAGTCGTAGTACATGATGCTATAGAACGCCTGGGATATCTGGACGGCGGGGTTGACGTAGTCGAGAGCGGGCAAGTTGGTCGAGATCATGTCAGCGAGTTCCATCGTGGGTTCGCCGTAGAGACCGGCGAAAAGCGATGCGAAGCAGACGATACCGGTGAGAATGCCGCTCTTGCCGCTTTCGGGAACCTTGGGAATGGCGGAAATAGCGCACCCCAACGCCGTGGCCGTGAGCGCCGCCATCGCCGTCGTGAGCAGACAGGCGCCATCGCGTCCCCCAAAGTCGACTCCGGCGACGTATCGCATGTAGAGATACGTGACGCACAGGCAGGCAAAGGTGATGGTCCAGCTTGCGGCCATGGTTGCGGCTACGGTGCGTCCGTGGCTGGTCGCACCCAACGCCCTGCGCGCGCCAAGGGATGAGGTGTTGGGCTTGAGGCGCTGAAACGCGATCATCCCAAGGGTGCCGCCGAAGAGCGCGGCCATGCCGAGGAGGGCGAAGTAGAAGCGCACGGACTCCTTTGGTTGGCTTGCCGTGACCGTCGTCCGGACCGTCGCCTCGATGGGCTCGGTCATGGATGCGAGAGCTTCCGTCACGTCTGGCTGGGCAAGCAGACTGGGGTTGCTGCTCATGAGGTCACGTATCATGGCGGCATTGGCGACGTAGTTATCCATCGCCATGATGAGGACGGAGGTTTTCAGCTGCTCCATGCCGGTCAAATCGCTGACGCTCGTCACGTGAACATCAGGGGTGCCTTCCGAGAGCTGCACGTAACCAACGTAAGGGTTCTCTTCCGTCATGTTCTCCTCGACGAGGGCCAGGGCCTTCTCGGCATTCGGGGCATAGGTGATGGCGAAGAGGGCCTCCCCGTCCTCGTCATCGCTCAGGACATCGAGAAAGGCCTGGAACGACTGGCCGTCGACGTCATCGGCGGGGTTGACCACGACGAGGGGTATGGGGTCGATTTCGGCTTGGTCGTCGAGTGGCCCAAACATCATCATGAAGACGGTCGACAGGATGAGGGGGAATGCCAGCGCCCAGACAAGCACGCCGGGCATGCGCACCAGCTCGAGGATCGTGTATTTGAACGTG
>USOR01000021.1 GCA_900556425.1 uncultured Coriobacteriaceae bacterium | reverse complement strand
CGGGGACAATGTAGACGCCGCCCGTGTCGGGGATGCTCTCGGCGAGTTGTTGCGTCTCGGCGGGAGTCTGTGCGATGCCAAGCTCGTCGATGAGCCATTGGATCAGCGCACCTGCCATGAAGACGCTGCCTTCGAGGGCGTATTCGGTGTGCGTCACGCTGGGGGCAGACGCCGCAATGGTCGTGACGAGACCATTTCTCGACGTAACGGGCGTGTCACCCGTATGTAGCAGCAGAAAGCAGCCTGTGCCGTAGGTGTTCTTGGCTTGGCCCGCTTCGAAGCAGCATTGCCCGAAGAGTGCCGCTTGCTGGTCGCCCGCAACGCCGCATATGGGAATGCCGGCGGGGATGTTCGGATAGTCGGTCTCGCCGAAGAAGCTCGCGCTCGGACGCACTTCGGGCATCATGCGCTCAGGAATGTCGAAAAGCTCGAGCAGGCTCTTGTCCCAGCAACCCTTGTGTATGTCGTAGAGCATGGTGCGGCTCGCGTTGGTGACGTCGGTTGCGTGCACTTTGCGGCCCGTGAGGTTCCAGATGAGCCAACAGTCGACAGTGCCAAAGAGCAGCTGGCCCTTTTCGGCAAGCTTGCGTGCGCCTGGCACGTTATCGAGAAGCCACTTGATCTTGCTCGCCGAGAAGTATGCGTCTGGATGCAGGCCGGTGACGAGCTCGATTTTGTCGCATACGGCTAGGTCCGAGCAGAGGTCGGCAATGATGGGGGCGGTACGACGGCATTGCCACACGATTGCGTTTGCAATGGGGCGGCCCGTCTCGCGATCCCATACGATCGTGGTCTCTCGCTGGTTGGTGATGCCGATGCTGTCGATGTCTTTTGCTTCCAGCGCATGACATGTGATCAGATCGGTCATCGAACCCAATTGCGAGAAGATGATCTCCTGGGGGTTTTGCTCCACCCATCCCGGCTGTGGGTATATCTGGGGAAACTTGCGCTGGATGGAGTCGACCGAGCGGCCTTCATGGTCGATGAGGACGGAGCGCGAGGAAGTCGTGCCCTGGTCGAGCGAGATGACGTATTTTCCGGTCATTTGCTGCCTCCATCCACATGCTTTTCAAGCCATGCGGCGACGTCATCATATACGCGCATGTGGTCGTCCTCGTTCAAGATCTCGTGGCGCATGCCCGCGTATATCTCGACTTCGACATCCTGCACGCCGGCTTTTTGCATCATGGCGGCGACTTTTCTGACGCCTTCGCCCATGGAGCCCACGGGATCTTCGGCGCCGGCGATGAAGAGCAGGGGGAGCCCGTGCGGCACGGCCTGTATGGTCGCGGGCGAGCACGCTTCCTTGGTGAGCGCCGTGAGCGTCGCGTAGCCGCCGGCGGGGAACATGAAGCCGGATTTGTCATCGGCAAGGTAGCGATCGACGTTCTCCTGGCTGGCAGAGATCCAATCTGCCTCGGTGCGCGCATCATCGATGACCTTGTTGAAGGCGCCGACGCCCATGTAATCCAACAGCTTGCTCTTGTAGTTCTTGCCACGGATGGCGGACATGGCACGCGCGAGCGCATTTCCCGCCTTCGATACCACAGGAGGGATGTAGCCCGTGCCACAGAGTATGGCACCGGCCAGGCCTTCGCCATGGCGTGCGATGTAATCGCGCATGATGTAGCTCCCCATCGAATGACCAAAGACGAAGTAGGGGAGTCCCGCTGGGGTGCGCGCCAGCATGAGCGAGCGCATGCGATGCACATCCTCGATAAGGTGATTCGCGCCGTTGCGGGGGTCGAAGCCGCCCCAAGGCACATTGCCCGAGACGCTGTCGCCATGGGCGAGGTGGTCGTAGCCGCCAACGATGAAGCCCTTGCTTGCCAGGAAGCGCGCGAAGTCATCATAGCGCTCGATGTGCTCGGCCATGCCATGGGCGATTTGCACGATGCCACGTGGTTTCGCGCAGCTTTCATCGCGCCAGATGTAGCCGTGTATGGTTGTTTCGGTATCGGTGCTTGCAAACGAGATGGGCTCTTGCATGATGCTGTCAGTCATGGTGCCTCCTCGGGTGACGTTCGATGTGTGCAATATTATAATCGCGCTATGGAACGAAGACCCAACAAAGCACGCAAGCAAGGCGCGATTGCGCGACTGGTGAACCACTGGATTGACCGCCTCGTCGGGGCGGCGACGCAACGCTCGCTTACGAATCAGGAAGAGCAGTACTCTCCCCATCAGACCACGCGCGACTTCATCTTCAATAGCGTCGGCATCGGCGTATGGGGCGTCGTGTTTCCGCTGCTCACCATTGTCATCACGCAGCTTGTCGGCGCCGATCAAGCTGGCATCTTCTCGCTTGCCTTTGTGACCGGCACCCTGCTCATGATCATCGGCAATTACGGCGTGCGCACCTATCAGGTGTCGGATATCGACGAGGACCATTCCTTCGCGGATTATCAAATCAACCGCATACTCACCTGTATTCTTATGGTTATCGTGGGCTATGTGTATTGCTGCATCCGCGGTTATGAGTCCGACATGTTCGTCATCAGCATGGGCGTGTATCTGTATCGCATGATTGACGCGCTCGCCGATGTCTACGAAGGGCGCTTGCAGCAAGTCGACAAGATGTATCTCGCGGGCATCTCGCAGGCCTTCCGAAGTGCCGTCGTGCTCATCGTGTTCAGCGTCGTGCTCTTCATCACGCGCAACCTTGGCTTCTCGTGCATCGTCATGGCGATTGTCGCTGCGGCAAGCTTGCTTGTGCTCACGGTACCGCTTGCCTATATGGAGACGCCCAAGTCGCGCCGCTGGAACATGAAGGGCGTCGTCAACCTCTTCAAGCGCTGCTTCCCCGTCTTCGTCGCGTTGTTCCTCTACTGTCTCATCGACAACATGCCCAAGTTCATGATGGAGGGCCCGCTGTCCTATGACAACCAGCTGTACTTCAACGTGCTCTACTTTCCTGCGCAGGGCATCTTGCTCACGGCAAGTCTGCTCTACAAGCCGCTGCTGTTGCGTTTGGCCGCAGCCTGGGAGAATCCCGACGAGCATCGTACGTTCAATATCATCATGATGGCGGTGTTCGGCGCGATTATCGCCATCACCGTCTTCAACCTCATCATCATGAACTGGATTGGCATTCCGATCATGAGCGTGCTGTACAACACGGACTTCGAGCAGTTCAGGGTCCTCATGAACCTCATGATCGTTGCCGGTGGCATTACGGCGGCCATCGACTTCATCTATCAGATCATCACCGTTCAGCGCCGTCAGAACAGCGTCGTGAAGCTCTATCTCATCACGTTCGCGTTCTCGCTCATTGCCTCGTTTGCGCTTATCAACTCCATCGGTCTCATGGGCGCTGTCATCACCTATCTGGCCGAGATGTGCCTGCTGCTCATTTTGATCGTGCTGCAGTTCGCGAACATCAGCGTGCACACGCGCAGGCGTCCGACCGCGAGGCTCGAGAACTCCAGCCGGTTCTGGGGGTAGGCATGGCCGAAGCGCAGGCAAAGATTCCCGTGCTGCTCATGGTTTCGGGTGGCTCGGATTCCACGGCCTTGCTCGAGCTCGTCTGCGCGTATGTTGCAGGCGAAGGCTCCGATGATGAGCTTTTCGCGATGCTTGCGGACTCGTTACCCGTTCCCGATCGCATCGCACCCTTTGTCCTGCACGTGAACCATATGCTGCGCGGCGAGGATTCCGATGGTGACGAACGCTTCGTGCACGAGCTTTGCAAGGAGCTTGACGTACCTTGCGAGGTGCAGCGCGTGGATATAGGAGCCCTTGCGCGTTCGCGCAGGGGAGGCATGGAGGCCATCGCACGTGAGGAGCGCTATCGTCTGGCGTCTTTGGCGCTGGACCGCGCTTGCGCTCGGGTGGGTGCCAAGGACGGGCTCATCTGCACCGCGCATACGATTGACGATCGCGTCGAGACCTTCTTCATGCGCGCTCTCGTGGGAACGGGCCCCGGGGGTCTTGCGTCCATTCCGCGCGTCCGCGGCAATCTACGTCGTCCATTGCTCGACGCATCGCGCGAGCAGCTGCGCGATTGGCTGAGGAAGCGCCATTCGGACACGGCAGACGAGGGGCTTTGGCGTGAGGACGAGACGAATCTTACGGGTGATAACTTCCGCAGCCGCGTGCGGCGCGAGCTCATCCCCGTGCTTCGCGAGCTGCGCCCGGGGTTCGAGGGTTCGCTTGCCCAGACCATGGACCTCATTGCCGATGAGGATGAGGCGCTGCGGTGTCAGGCGGATTCGATTGCCTACCGGACGCTCGTGTGGGATGGCGAGACCGCGTCCATGCCAGTCGAGGCGCTACGCTCGCTCGATCGGTCCATGGCACGCCGCGCGATGCGCGCCTGCCTGCTTGTGGTCAATCCCGATGCTCGTCTCGAGGCTGGTCAGATTGATCGGGTCCTCGACGGGATGGAGGACGAGGGCTTCACGACCGAGGTCTCGGGTGGCCTGCGCGTGAGCATATCAGGTGATGCGCTCGTCATCCGCAAAGCGCAGTAATGAGACAAAAGTGGCCCGGCCACTTTTGTCTCATTTCCTCTCATCGTACGATGATGCTCGCACATCCCGGGGCCGAGGCAGTCACCGCTTGGAAGGCCTTGGGGGAGACGTAGGAGACGATGACGGCACCAGACGCGTCCATGACCTCGACGGTCGAGCCTGCGCTTCCGCTCGTGCGCTCCATGAGGTGCGCTTGCAGGCCGCCGGTGAAGTCCTCGGCCATGGCGGCGCTACCCATGAGGATGACGTTGCCGCCGTTGACGGTCGCCTCGTACTCGTAGTCCAGGCCACTGTCGTCAGAGTTCGAAGCGCCGTTCACGAACACGGTTCCGCCGTTGATCTCGATGTAGCCATTGGAGTCCAGGCCATCACCGCCGGCGTTCACGACAAGCGTGCCGCCGTTGATCTGGATGAGGCATTCCTCGCTTGCGCCGGGCATCGCCATGGCGCCTCCCTGTCGGCCGGGGCCAGTCCCATCTTGAGGCTTGTCGCCTTGCCTATCGGGTGGGGTCGTTCCGTTCCGGGGTGGCTCCTCACCCTGGGGCATGGCGGGCGGTTGATTGTCCTGAGACGCTGCCCCTTGCGACGAGTCGCCCGTGGTCGTCGAATCCTCGGCGGCCGATGCGTTTACGCCGTCATCACTTGCCACGATGCTGGTCTCGCCGCCATGCACGAGGATCTTCTCGGCTTCGTAACCCTCCACGCAGCTTTCCACGTTTACCGTGCCGTCCGCGATGTAGAACAGGTATTCCGAGTGAAACGCGTCATCTCCCGCGTTCACGGTTATGTTTCCTCCGCCAATCTCGACGGCGTCGTTGCCGCGCACGGCATCCTCGACGCTCGTAACGCTGATGGTGCCGCCGGTGATGACCATGTCGTCCTTGGAAGTGATGCCATGACGATAGTTGCCGGTTACCTGGAGCGCACCCGAGCCGTTGATGGTCAGGTCATCCTTGGAATACAGTGCGGCGTACGGCTCGTCCTCTCCCTCGGCAAGGGCGTAGTCCGTTCCGTCCGAAAGCGCGTTGGTCGAGTCGTCGGCAAGCGTGAGGAAGACCTTGTCGGCCTGGTCGACCTGAATGGCGGGACCGTCCTCGTTGTGGATGGTGACGCCGTCGAGCACGATTTGCGCCTTGTCTTCGTCACCCGGCAGGCTCACCACGATCTGGCCATCGGCCAGCGTGCCAGAGACGACATAGGTTCCATCGGCCGATATGGTGACGGTCGACCCGTCGGCTGTGGCGCCTTCGCCCGTGACGGAGGCACCCGAGCCGTCAAGCACGATTTTGGTCGCGCTTGCCTCGTCGTAGCTGGGGTCGAGATCACGGTCGGTGAAGCGGAGCTCTTCTTTGGCCATCTTGTCGCTCGGGCTTTCGGATTGCTGATTCTGGCCCGTTCCGGATGCCGAGCATCCGGCGAGGGCGATGACGAGCACCATGCTCGTCAGGGCGGCGATTACCTTTTTCATCTAGAGCACCTCCTGGGTCTTGGGCGCGTAGCCGAGGGAGATCTTCAGGTTGCCGTTGAGGCAACGCAATTCGTCGATGAGCGCCTTCTCGAGTCCTTGCTCCTTGAGACGTAGCATGTACTCGAGCTGGAACAGGCTTCCCATGTTCGTCGTCTGCACGTTCATGAGCTTGTATTCGGTGGCGTACCGCCCGAGGGCTTCCTCGAAGACACCATTATACTCGAGGTCCTCGGGGATGCTGATGCGCAGCATCTTGTCAGGTTCGTGCGGTTTGCCAAAGGGTGTCATCACATAGATGACGTTCACGATCGCCACGATTGCCGTGAACACGATGGCGAGAATGATGAATCCCATGCCGGTGGCAAGGCCGATGGCCATGGCGAGGAACACGCTTCCGATGTCCTTGGCACTGCCGGGGATCGAGCGAAATCGTACGAGATTGAACACGCCCATGACGGCGATGCCTACACCCAGGTTACCGTTTACCAGCGTGATTACCATCTGGACGATGAGCGGGAGCAGCGCAAGCGTCACCACGAAGTTCTTGCTATGGTCGTGGCGAAACATGTAGACGAGTGCGCAGACGATGCCGAGCGCGATGGAGGCGAGGCAGCAGACGAGAAACTCGCCCGAGGTCACCTGCGACGCGAGCGACTGCGAGTTGGCGTAAATGGATGTGAGAGCGGAATCAAGCATGAGCGGATTTCCTTTCCTCATGACGCGCGGCGGACATGCAGGCGGCCGTGCCGTATTTCGAAAACGATTGGGGGTAGATGTGTAGCGAGCTCAGGGTATCGGTGAGCCACTGGGGGAGCGCTACGCTCGCCTTGATTTCCATGATTGAGGTGATGGGTTCGAGAATGGGATGGGTGACCGGATCACCTGCCGCGAGGTCGACGTAGCAAAGCTCGTCATCGAAGGTGATGCGCGGTTCGGCAGCCTCGCCTTGGGGAGCCCAGGCGATACGCCAGCAGAGTATGGCCGCGGATGGCTCGAGTCCGTCGTAGCGCCCGAGCGCCGCCTCTATCTCGTGGGCAATCTGCACGTCGATCGAACTGGGACAAATGGACAGGTCATTTGTCCCACTGGCAGTCGTGGGGTGATGTGTCAGGGGGTCAGACCCCTTGACACACGCAAGCGGATACGTCGTCATCGTCGCCTCGTAGGAGGCGCCGTGCGCGAATGCCCATGCGCCCATGAGCGACATGCGCACGCGTCGCTTGTAGACGATGCCCTTGTACTTCTTCTTGAGTTCGAAGAAGACGGGAATCGCGAGGAGCATGTCACCGTAGAAGCCTCGCGCGGCGATAAGGCCGTGTTGGCATAGGAAGACGAGGGCTGTGCCATCCTTCTCTCCATAGGCTCGCATGCGCAGCTTCTCCTTGTACACGGGCTTTTCCAGTGACCGCGCGATGATCGAACGGTCGGGCGTGTCGAGATACACGCTCGTGATGAGCGTGCGTCCGTAGTCGTCCGGTGACATGAAGCGTCGGGCCGCCGCCTCGATTGCTTGTCTTTGCGCTGCGTCTATCAGGTACTTCTTCTCACGTCGCTTGAATGTGCTCGTTATCATCGCGTCTTCCTCCCCGTGCCTTCGGGAGGAGATGATAGGGATGCAAGATTGAACGAAGATTGAACCCTCGTGAACCGTGCGATTTCGTCACTTCGTGGGGATACGTACCGTGAAGGTGATGGAGGGAGCTTGCTCGTTGAGGTTGACGTCAATTGTCCCGCCGTGTGCATTGACGATGCTTTGCGCGATGGCGAGGCCGAGCCCGTAATGCGAGCTTGCGTTATCGGTTGCCTCATTCGTGCGGGCCTCATCACCGCGCATGAAGCGTTCGAAGAGCCTGGCGTCTTTCAGGCGCTCGGTGTCTTCGGGCTCTATCGCGTTGCTTACCGAGATCTGCGCGCTGGCTCCGGCGTGAGCAAGCGATAGCTCCACTGTCGTATTTGCCGCTCCATGGCTTATGGCATTGTCGAGCAGTATGGCGACAAGGCGCGAGAGCTCGGGCGCGTTGCCCTTGACCTCGACACCGTCCGAAATCTTGCCTTCGAGCTGCATGTCACGCTCGAAGGCGACGGGCTCATGAGAGAGACATTCGGCCTCGACAAGGTGGCTCAGGTCCACCTTCTCGCGCGTCATCGCGTTGCTTTCGGTGCGAGCGAGCTCCAGAAGCTGTGTCACGAGCACGCCCATCTGCTCGTTTTCATGGCGGATGTTCGCAAGCCAGGGGTTGTCGCCCACCTCGCGCTGGAGGAGCTCGGCGTTTGCCTCCATCACCGCGACGGGCGTCTTGAGCTCATGCCCCGCGTCCGAGATGAAGCGACGCTGCGCTTCGTAGGCTCGCTGCATGGGCCGCACGATGCGTCCGGCAAGCCAACGGGCCACGAAGAAGAGCAGGACGAGCATGACGAGCCCCACGATGAGCGTGTATCGAAAGAGCGTCCCCATGCTCTCGGTCACGAGGGTGTTATCCATGAACGCGACGAGCGTATATCCTGCGGTGCGCTCAACGGCGAACATGAGCGAACCCTCGAGCCCACTGCGTTCGTTCCTGTCAAGCGCGTTATGGGCAAAGCCGACGAGGTCGCTAACCGTGTAACCGTCTGCATTGATGCTTTCCACGGATACCACTAGTCCATTGGCATCGAAGAGCACGGCGTAAAACGGTGCCGAGGAGGGGCTTTCAAATTGGCGTTGCCGCAGATTATCAGGTCGTACGAATCCGGAGGGAAGGCGGTTAGCCTGGTAATTTGCCGCGTAGCTTTCGAGCATATGCGTGTTGCGATCATAGACCTCGGCATAGCTGAACGCGTAGATGGCGGCGAGCGTGGCGACGAAGAGCGTCACGAGTACGGCCATGATGGCGGCGATGATGCGGCGACGGGATTGTGCGAACAGCGAGGACGTCTTCATGAGTGCACCTCAGGCGGAAGCTGAAGCTCGTAGCCCACGCCACGCACGGCCTTGATTTTCGAGGCCGACCCGATGAACGCGAGCTTCTTTCTTATGAAGGTGAGGTAGACCTCGATCTTGTTGTACTCTGCGTCGCTGTCGTAGCCCCAGACGCGTTGCGCGAGCTGGTCGCGCGTGAGTATGCGTCCGCGGTTGCGCAGGAAGTACTCGAGGATGCGAAACTCCTTGTCGCCAAGTCGCACGCTCTCACCGGTGTGGATGTTGCGCAGGGTGAGCGTCGCTTCATCAAGGGCAATGTCACCGCCGGAAAGCTGCGTGTCGTCATTCAAACCGCTGCCGCGGCGCACGAGGGCACGCAGGCGCGCGAGCAGCTCCTCGGTGAGAAACGGCTTGGTGAGGTAGTCATCGGCTCCGCTATCGAGCCCCTGCACCTTGTCCTCGAGCTCTCCACGGGCGGTGAGCATGAGGATGGGGGTGGAGATGCCCTCGCGTCGCAGGGCGCTCGTGATGGCAAAGCCGTCGGATCCGGGAAGCATCACGTCGAGGATGAGGGCATCGTAGACGTTTGCCTGGGCTGCCAGTAGTGCTTCGGTGCCATTGGCAAACCAGTCGACGTCATAGCCCTCTTGGCGCAACAGTTCCAGGAGCGCCTCTGCCATGCGTCGCTCGTCTTCGGCAAGCAAGAGCTTCATCGTACGACATCCCATCATCTGGCTTCGTGGCGTATCACGCCCATGATAAACGACCGGACGGCTCAATGCAGAATGAGACAACGTCCCTGAGCAACTGTCTCATTCTGTTCCACGGCGTGTATCTTGTCCGATGGACAAAATGCCCCTTGCACGGACGACGATCTTGCCCCATAATCTCGCCGCTGTGTTTTTTCTGCGAAGCTTCCGGAATCCCGCCCAGGCGCGAGACCGGGAGTGGAGAAAACTCTGGAGAATCTCTTAAATGAGTGCCGAAGGTGCAAGGTCCGTAAGGGCCGAAACTCTCAGGCAAAAGGACAGAGGCACATTTTTGACCTTCTCTGGCAGCGCTGTTTTATTGTGCAAGGGAGGGTTTTTCTTATGGACGTCCTATACGACATCGTCGTAACCATCAACACCTATCTGTCTAACTACGTGCTCATCATCTTGCTCGTGGCCATGGGCCTCGTCTTCACCATCCGCACGAAGTTCGTGCAGATACGCTTCTTCGGCGAGGGCATGCGCCGTGTCTTCGGGGAGTTCAATCTCTTCGGTGGCAAGAAGAAGAGCGGCATCAGCTCGTTCCAGGCGCTTGCCACGGCCGTTGCCGCACAGGTCGGCACGGGCAACATCGTGGGCGCTTGCGGTGCCATCTTGATTGGCGG
>USOR01000020.1 GCA_900556425.1 uncultured Coriobacteriaceae bacterium | reverse complement strand
AGGAATGCGGCACGCCCTGATAATCGTATTCCCCGGTTTCTGTATCGGCTATTACGCGCCCACTTGAGTCATATTCATACGAATAGCTATCGTGATCAACAGTGTGATCAGAATGGCCATAATCTGAAGCTAGGAGCTCTCCGTTTTCGTTGTAGCTATCGCTGGAGAAACGGGTTGGGTCATCGTAGGAGGTCCATTCTATGCTGCGTATTTTTCCCTCCCCAAACCACTCTATATTGCATTCTCTCGTTTGAGACTTGATCTTGGTGGGCTGTCCATCATCATCGACTGACTCGACTACAAAGTAACACTTGATCTTGGTGGGTTGCCCACCATCATCGACTGACTCGACTACAAATTCATTATCGTCCATTCTCGTGACAACTCCGTAGTCATCGCGCTCATATGTACATTCAGACTTGTCCCCATCTTCTATCTCTTTTACTACATTCCCACGGTCATCGAGCTCGTACTCGATGGTTTCCTTGTTTCCTTTGCTATCCGTAGTCGTGCAGCGGGTGACAACATAAGCACCGGGAACAACGCAACGCACGATTTGAAACACCGCCACGATAGCAAGAATAACGGCAACGACGATCAAGCTCGTAGTGAGCACGATGCGCCTGATTCGCTTGTTCTTTTTCGCTCTTTCCTTCTGCTCGGCTTCCTGCAGCGCTCGCTCCTCTGCCTCTTTTTCTGCTCTTTCGTCCGCCTCTTTTTCAAGCCGGTCGTTGTCAGCAGGATGTTCGCGCCAGAAGGTTTTTGGGGTGTTGCATAGCAGACAATCCTCGCGATTGACGTTCAGTTGTCCACAGGGGCAAACCCACCATGATTCGCGATCGTCAATTTCCTTGTCCAGTGCGAAGTCCTTGTAGAGCATCTTGGAATCGGAGGGATTAGGATGCCACTGGAGGGAGCGCTCCGTTTGCGCCTTATCGGAAAGACGAGCCTGCTTCGGTCGGGGGACAGGTATCGTTTTTTTCGTCGACTTCCAGTCTCCAGATGGAAGCTTGAGGGAGCATATTTTTACGCTGACCTCGGAAACGTCCCCGCGCTTGAGAAGGATCGGAGCTGGCTTACGGATTCTCCCTGGCTCCACATCTGCATCCAATAGAACTATTTCGACGTCTTCTCTCTCCCCATTTTCAAAGGTTGCTATAGCCGTCGCCTTAAGGGAACAGACCTCTTCACTGCTAACGTTACGAAACTTCAGCTGGAGATATGCTTCGCCCGTCTGAACATCGCGGGATACTTGAATTGCCTCAATTAGGATGGGGCAGTTTTCCTCCCACATTATTCCAGTCGCATTATCGCTTTGACTATCTTCTCGAAAAACAACTTTGTAATCGCTCACGGCTACACCTTAGATAGACGGAAGTTCCCTGTTAAGGGCATCTGCATCATTTCGGTTGTTGGCAGAGGAGGTGGCGCTCCGCTTGTCGGTCATCGCACATACATACAAACCGACGACAATCGGTGTTGCGAAAATGCCGACAAACCACAGTACCCCCGTCCTATAAAACCGCGGGTCTTTCTTTTGAGCAAGATCAATGAACATCTTTGTGGCAACGAGCCATGCCACAAGCACCACAATCGCAACGATGAACAGAAGGATGATTAAAACACCGCTTGTGCTGGAAGAAGCAGTGGAAGAATAAGCGTAGGAACTCATGATAATGCCTCCCTTTGTCGAAAAATACGCAAGGGCCTTTATATCCCAAGGCAGCCTCTTGTTCTGGTTCCCTAGCGTCCAGCCATGGGAACAATCCAAATCTGTTTAAGAATAAGGGGGGGGGGTGAATTCTGTTGCGCAACAAATTTTGCGGCGGTGGGCGGTTGGGGGATGTCACTGATGTCCGCAGATGATTGGCAGGAGATTTCTCGACTACGGCGCTACACGCCTTCGCTCGAAATGACAGAAGGGGTCTATGCCTATAGGTCCTGGGGCGCCGGCCCGAACCCGGACGCGTCTTGCCTGAGCTTTCGCTCGTCTGCCTCCACCCTGCGCTTCAGCTTCTTTGCATCCTCCTCCGGTGGCAAATCTTCCGGCTTGATGCCGCGCGCCACGAGAGTGCCGCGCACGCTCTTATTGTTCTGGAGGTGCTCATCGCCGATTTGCCTCACACCGCGCAGATCCTTCGACTCGGCGTTGTGTGGCGTCATTGAGTTCGCGAGGTTCTTGGCTGCCATGGTCACGTCGGGAAGAACATCGGCAAGGGGCTTCTTCTCGGGCACGCCAAGGCGTTTCTTCATGGCCTTCGTTTTGTTTCCGCCGAACAAGACCTCGTCCCCCTTTGATTTAATGGTCGCGAACCCCCGCTGATCCACACCTCGCTCGAAGGCTATGGCGGCAAGCACCTTCTCGGACTCCGTAAGGGCATCTCTCTCCGTAAGCCTGCGCAGCTCCAACATGCGCTGCTCGATGAGCTCTTGCTTGCGCGTTTGAAGGGCGAAGTAGCTCTGAGCAAATGCTATTTCCTCCTTGTGCGGATCGCCGTTTTGCGCGATGAGGTAGCAGGCATAGCGCGTGAGCATGTAGTCCTTTACTAATCGCTCCGCGCCACTCCCGAGAGGAACCATTTTGCCAATGTCGGCAAAATGGTCACTAACAGGGGTTTTGCTAGACTCGAGCGATATCATGGCACGCTTTATCGTCTCCTCGAACCTGCGCCATTGGGTATATCCGAAGACCCCCATTACTTCTCGCGCGTACCAAAACTCCACGCCGTCCTTCGTGTGGTGCATGTGATCATCGAGCGTCAACCTGCGCTTCTCTATCTCCTTGCTATCCATCGGTCCTCCAAGCTTCATCGACATGGTCTTGACCCCCATGATTGCAGGCGAATCTAACAAAAACGCCGAACGTTTTCGGTCGAATCACCGAATTTTTGCCGACCAAGATCGGACATGCTCGGGGTGAGATTTCTCGACTTCGCGACCTAGCGGCCGCTCCGCTCGAAATGACAATGGGGGGGGCTGTGCGCTTCGCTCGAAATGACAACCTGGAGTGCTGCACTCGTCGAGGTGGGATGACGGGGAGGGGGCTTTGTCCCTTTCGCATTGTAATGCGTCACGTTACATGTTACACTCCAAAAGGATTGGAGACTGCATGATACGGAGTTTCGCCAGCAGCGACACGCGCCTTCTGTTTGAAACGGGCCGGAGCAAGGAGCTCCCGCCGGACATCTTGCGGCGCGCGCTCAGGAAGCTCGAGCTCATCGACAACGCGATGACGCTTCTCGACCTGCGTCTGCCCCCGGGAAACAGGCTGCACGCGCTCGCGGGCAACCGTGCCGGTCAGCATGCCGTCTCCATCAACGACCAATGGCGCGTTTGCTTTCGCTTCGCTGACGACGGCGTGTATGACGTCGAGATTTGCGACTATCACTGAGGAGGGTTCATGGATGATGAGATGATCGTGGTTTCGCGCGAGCCAATCCATCCTGGCGAGTTTCTGCGCGAGGAGTACATGCCGGAGCTCGGGCTCACGGTCGCAGGCCTGGCCCAGCGGATCGGGGTCACCCGCCAAACCATCAACGACATCGTGCGCGAGAAGCGCGCCCTGAGCCCCGACATGTGCCTGCGCCTGGGGCGCCTCTTCGGCACGACCCCGCAGTTCTGGATGAATATGCAGGCCAAGGTCGACATATGGAAGTCGCTCGAGGAGCATCGCGACGACATCGAGGCGATCGAACCCATCACGGCAGATTGCGCGATGGGCATCGCCTAGGGCAATGGCGGTGACTACGCCCTACTCCTCTTCGGCTAGGCGCAGCACCATCTCGTAGATTCCCTGGGCGCTGTTGAAGTTTGCCGGGACGACTTCCTTGGCTGGCACGGCGATGTCGAACTCGTCGTCAATGGCATTGATGATCGCGAGAATGTCGAAGGAGTCGAGGAAGCGCTCGTCGACCAGTGCGGTGCAGTTCTCGTAGTCAACGTTTTCCTCAACGTCCTTGAGCAGGTCGATGATGGCCTCAAGCGTGATGTCGTCCATGGTGCTTCCTCTCGTCAATTCTTGTGCCGGACCCTGTTGCTAATGAGACAGTTGCTCAGAGCAACTGTCTCATTTTTGCGGTGTGTTGAGCGTGCTCGTCTCGATGAAATCGCGGGCAAGCTCGCTTCCGCCATCATAGCGCAAGACCACGCGCGGCATCGTGCGGCTCAAAAACAGGTGGACACCCTCGGTCACGGAATACGCGCCGGCGTTGGCGAACGCGAGCACATCACCCATCTCGAGCGAATCGAGCTCGACCTCGCGCACGAGCACGTCGTTGACGGTGCAGAGGCTGCCGCAGAGCGTCCAGCTCCGCGTATCCTGCGCACGCATGGCATCGGCCATCGCCGAGAGGTTGACGGTCACGGGCACCTTGAGGCCCATGACCTGTCCGGCATACGTAAGATGATTGATGCCGCCGTCGAGGATGCAGTAGTTCGTGCCGTCGTTTTCCTTGAGGTCGGCAACGCGCGTAAGGTAGGTGCCACACGAAGCGGAGAAGAAGCGGCCCATCTCGACCGTGACCTCTACATCGCGTCCAAGTTCCTGGATGTACGGGGTCAACTCGCGGGCCGGTGCAAGATCGTCCGTGAAGTCATCGTCTGCAAAGTACGGCACGGCCAGACCGGGACCGTACTCGAGGCGCTGCACCTCGAAGCCGTGCTCGTCTTCCAGCTCCGCAATCAACGCACGCAACTTCTCGAGCTCACGAATCTGGTGCTTGAGCTTCTTGCGCTGCGTGCCCACGAAGTAATGCAGCCCCACGATGTTGAGATGCGGGTAGCTCTCGCGCTGGTCGATGACCTCGAGCAAGTCGTCCTTCGACATACCGAACTGACTCCCGGCATTGAGGCGCAGCAACACGTCCACTGTGGTCTGGGCTTGTGCCGCGCACTGCTCGATGAGCTCGACGTGGAGCTTCGACTCGGCCGTGAGCACGCCGACACGGTAGGCGATGGCGCGAGCGATATCGCTGGCCTGCTTGTTCACGCCCGAATACACGATCTGGTTTGCGGAGATGCCAACGTCCTCGCAAATGGCGAGCTCGCCGGGGCTGCACACCTCAAGGCGCTCCCCGTGATCGGCTGCGGCGGCCGCAAGGAAGGGGTTGGCCTTCATCGCGAAGCAGAGGCGCACGTCCTCGCCGAAGATGTCGGCAATCTTATCGAGGCGCTGCCAGAACTCCCGCACATCGAAGACGAAGGTGGGCGTGCCGTATTCCTCGGCAATCTCGAGAAGCTCGCTGTTGTTCATGTCACATCCTCCGAAAATGAGACAAAAGTGACCCGGCGGGTTTTGTCTCATTCTATATCGAGGAGCGCCTGGCGGTCGATCTTGCCGTTCTTGGTGAGGGGCATGCCATCCAGCTGTCGGATCTTGTTGGGCACCATGTATTGCGGCAGGGACGCCTTGAGCGCATCGGCAAGAGCTTCCTTGTCACAGGAGCCGGCATAGAACATGAGAATGCGCTTCTTGCGCGGTTCGTAGACCGTGCAAGCACGCTTCACGCCCTCGACCGCGTGCGCCGCGGCATCGATTTCACCGAGCTCGATGCGTTGACCCAGGTGCTTGATCTGGTGATCCTTACGACCGCGATACACGAATCGTCCTGCCTCGTCGAGCACGGCCACGTCACCCGTGCGGTACATCGTCTCGGGAAATGCCTGCGTGAGGGGGTTCTGCACGAAGACTTCGGCAGTCTTCTCGGGATCATTGTAGTAACCGAGCGCCAGGCAGGTGCCGACAACGCAAAGCTCACCCTCGACGCCGGGCTCGTCAACGAGCCGGTCATCGTCGTCAAGAAGGAAGACGTGTTCGTTGGGGAAGGGCCTACCCATGGGAATGACCTCATCCTTTGCGTAGTCGCGCACGATGATGTGGTAGGTGCAGTTGCAGGTTACCTCGGTGGGGCCGTACACGTTCACGAACATGGCATCGGGCAGCGCCTCGCGCCACACGGCAAGCTGCTTGGGCGGCATGACCTCGCCGCTGAAGATGACCGCGCGAATCGTTGTGGGCACGCAATACTCGAAGCCACCCATCATGGAGACGAAGCACATCGCGCTCACGGCCCAGGTGCAAACGGTGACCTCGCGCTCGACAAGGAAGTCCATGAGGTTCACGGGAACGCTAAAGTACTCGCGCGGGATCATCTGCACGGTCGCGCCCGTAGCGAGACCGCCGTAGATATCCTTGACCGACACATCGAAGTCGAAAGGCGCCTGATTGGCTAGCACATCGTCTTTCGTGATGTCGAAAATCGAGGTGAACGACGGGATGAAGTCGATGACGGAGCGGTGACTCACGACGACCCCCTTGGGGGTGCCCGTGGAGCCCGACGTGAAGTTGATATACAGCGGGTCGGTGTCGAGCGAGGCGGCACGGCGCTTGGCAAGCAGGCTGCTATCGGCACGCGTGTCGACGATATCCTCGAGGCATATCACCAGGTAGCCATCGAAGGCCTCCCATGCGGCATCAAAGTTCTTCGCATCCGCAAGCACGACGGGAGCAGCGAGCTTATCGACGATGGCGCGGGCGCGTGACGCCGGCTGACGCACGTCGATAATCGAATAGCAGCAACGAGCGTAGACGGCGCCGAGCATGGCCGCGAGTGTCTGGGTGCTCTTCTCCATGTAGCAGGCGATGGGGCTGCGCTCGTCGACGATGCCGGCAAGATAGGAGCCAACGGAACGGGCGCGTCGCATGAGGTCGAGGAAGCTCACCTCGTCGTGCTCGTCGGCAAACGCGACCTTGTCGGGCATTTCCTGCGCCCGTTTCTCGAGCCACTCGAGTACGTTAGTCATAACCTGTTCCTCTGACCTAGAAATGAGACAGTGTGCCAGGCACGTTATGTCACGCGCTTGCCGATGGTCTTGCGCAGCACGAAGAGGGCACCCACCACGAGCACGATGCCGATGGCAAGGCAGATAATCCAGTTCTGCACAAAGCCGGCAATAACGAAGCAGACAAACGAGATGGCCGCCACCGTAAGCACGTAGGGCAGCTGGGTCTGGACATGCACGATGTGGTTCACGTTAGCACCGGCGGACGCCATGATGGTGGTGTCGGAAATGGGCGAGCAGTGATCGCCGCAAACCGCACCGGCAAGGCACGCCGAAATGCCGATGGTGAGCAGTTCGGGCTGACCGGTAAAGATGGGCAGCACAATCGGAATGAGGATGCCAAAGGTACCCCAGCTCGTGCCCGTGGCAAACGCAAGGCCCAGGGCAACGAGGAAGATGATCGCGGGGAGCATGCTATACAGCCCGGCAGCGGCACCTTCCATGAGCCCGGCGACAAAGACATCGGCACCGAGCGCGGAAGTCGCGAGCTTGAGGGTGAGCGCAAAGGTGAGGATGAGCAGCGCGGGCACCATCGCCTTGAAGCCGTCGACGATGCAGACGGCCGCGTCACCAAAGGTGATGACGCGACGACACAGCAGGTAGATGAAGGTAAAGACGAGCGCGATGATGGAGCCCCAAGGCAGGCCGACCGACGCGTCGGTATTGCCAAACGCCAGGGCCAGATCGCCAAAGCCCTCGGCCTCGGGATCCCAGAAACCACCCACGAACATCATGCCGATTATGCAGCATACGATGAGGACGAGGATGGGAATGAGCATGTCGATGAGCTTGGCGCGAGGATTGTCGAGCTTTTCCTCGTTGCCGAGCGAGCCCAGCATGCCATCGCGATACGCCTCGATCTCGGCACGCGCCATGGGGCCGTAGTCAAAGCCCATGACAACGATGACGATGACGAAGACGATGGTGAGCAGCGAGTAGAAGTTATAGGGAATCGCCTGGATGAAGAGCTGGATGCCCGTGATGCCGGAGTCTAGGTCGGCTGCCGTGGCGGAAACCGCGGCTGCCCAGGACGAGATGGGGGCGATCATGCAGATGGGCGCGGCGGTAGCATCAATGATGTAGGACAGCTTGGCGCGCGAGATCTTCTGCTCGTCGGTCACGGGGCGCATGACCGCACCGACCGTGAGACAGTTGAAGTAATCGTCGATGAAGATGAGCACGCCGAGGGCGAAGGTGGCGAGTTGTGCGCCGACACGCGTCTTGATGTGCTTGGCCGCCCAAGCGCCGAATGCCGCCGATCCACCCGCCTTGTTGACGAGCGCGACCATGATGCCGAGCATCACGAGGAAGACGAAGATACCTGCATTCCATGGGTCGCTGATGGCGTTGAGGAAGCCGACCGCCATGGCGTCTTCTCCCTCGCCAATCTCACCGACGATGATGTAGTTGACGGTGTTGATCGGGTCGAACCCCGCGAGCAGAAGCGCACCCACGACGATGCCGACGAACAACGACGTGTAGGTTTCCTTGGTGATAAGCGCCAGGACAATGGCGACGATGGGCGGCACGAGCGCCCAGAAGGTTCCGACAAACTCCATGTTCTCCCCAATGCGTGTCGGTTGCGATATTCCTGCACATTATAGGCATCTTCACAGTACGTGCGGCCTGTTTGTCGATTCGAGCGCCCTGAACGGGGCAAGCAGGGCGATAAGCCACGTGAAAAAGAAGGGTGCTCAAGCCTTGTATCGCGTTCCCCTACCACGTCCGGATATGGTGATATAGCCACCCTCTTCGAGGCCACGCAACAGCTTCTGGAGCTTCGTTTTGCCAAATCCGGTATCGGAGGAAAGCTCGCTAGTCGAGGCCTTGCGTCCCCTCAGCACATCGATAACGCGCGCTTCATCATCTGAAAGCGCAGCGTTTTCGTCAACCAAGGGCAAGGTAATGACTATGACGTTCTCGTCAATCTTGAAGCGTGGCTTCTTCTTCGAGTGCTTATAGGCGTTCTTGATGCGGAGTATGCCCGTTCCAAAACTCTCTATCAGGCGAAGTCTGAAAAATACGTTTGCAACGATAGGGTTGCGCAGAACCACCACTTGCCCCTCAAGATAGTCCTTTTCCGAAAGACCCTCGGGCAAGCCCCCGGGTGAATAGATTTCGATACGGTCGGGATGCATGGCTACCCGAATCGCAGCCCGAACATCCCACTGGCGATGGACGAGCGCGTTAGCAATCGCCTCGCGGTAAGCCTCTTCGGGAATGCTCTCTTTTCGCACTCGTTCAGCGCCTTTGACTTCCTCGTAGGTGTAAAAGGTGCGGAACATCTCCAGCGCTTTGTCATATTGCTCAAGTATCGATTCTTTTTCGAACCTCACTCTGTCGAGAAAGATGTCAATGGATTCACCGAAGCGTGCAATGTCAATGCCGAGGATTCCGTTGTCATCGCTGAACAACTCCCCTGCTATCGTCAGGGTGCCATCGAATCGAATCAGCTCAAGTGTCTTCAGCGTGTCGTCGGTCAGGGCGTTTACCCCCAAGGCAGCGCCTAGCTTCTTTTCAAGCGTTTTGTATGTTCCCTGGGGATGTTGCGAGGGGGTTTGGTCGTATGTGAGGTTCTCCCCCTCGAGGATGAGTCTCTTCAACTCGAGCGTGTCTACCTCAACGGTTGAGGTGTCATGCCTTTTGTACGCCTTCGCTTTGTACAGGTAGGGAACGTCCATTCCCTTTTCTACGGCCAAGGTTATGACATTGTTCCTTTTGTTTACCTCCAGGGAATAATCGGGCATTGGGGATATCGAGTCGTTTATCTTGTGCTCTATGTCGAGGCAGGTCTGTTTTGGATTGTCGACCCCAACCTCTTTTCCCCGATCGTCCACACCAAACAGGATCGTCCCTCTTCCATAATTTGCAAATGCGCTGACTGTTTTCAGAAAGTTGTTGTTAACGGCAACTTTGAACTCAAGATCTCGTGCTTCTTTCATGAACGCCTCTTTTCGCACGTATTTATTGTAAGAATATATGATTTTGCGGCTATAAAAGCAAGCGTAAAATTTTGTAGCCGTTTTTTGAGTTATAGCATGGTTGACTGCCGTTTATACAAAAGGATGCGGCCCCGATTGGGACCGCATCCTTTGTGGTAGATATGTCGCGCGAGTTGTTGCTTAGGCCTCCTGCGAACGGCGGGCGTCGCTGCACCAGGCGCTGGCCCATCACCTCTGCCTCGACCTCGTCGACAGTCTGAATGTCCTTGCGGCGGTTGATGACAACGCCGATGCCATAGAAAGCGGTGACGATGATGCCGATGAGCATCAGCCAGTGCACCCAGCACTGCGGGGCCAGCTCGAAGGACGCAAGCGGGTTGCCCTCGTCATCGATGGTCTCCTCGCCGGGGAAGGCGGCCAGAGGATTGGCGTCGTCGGCGATGGTCTCGGCCGCAGGGGCAGCGGCTGCGGCTGCGGGAGCGGCGGCAAGCGGTGTCGCGTCATCGGGAATCACGGTCGCGGCGGGAGCCGTGGGCGTGGTTGCAGCGCCGG